>DAIDTN010000170.1 GCA_027457185.1 Burkholderiales bacterium
ATGGATCCGACGGTGTTCCCGATTCTGGCCTACAGTCTGACTTCGGCGACCCAGTCGCAAACCGCGCTCTACGATCTGGCGCAGTATCAACTGCGCCCCTTGCTCTCCAGTGTCAACGGCGTGGCGCGCGTCCAGGTGATCGGCGGCGCACGGGAGGAATACCAGGTCACCGCGGATCCGGCTCGGCTCGTGGCGTACGGGCTGACGCTCGGCGACGTGGCGAAAGCCTTGAGCGCAGCCAACGTGGTCACCGCCGTGGGACGGCTGGAGGACCATTACAAGCTGTATCTGGAAATAGCCGATACCCGGCTGAGGACCATCCGGCAAATCGGCAACACCATCATCAAAAGCGGCAGCAACGGTATCGTGCGGCTGGAAGACGTGGCGCGGGTGAGCGACGGCGTGGTGCCGCAATGGATCAAGGTCAATGCGGATGGACGCCCGGCGGTCCTGTTGAATATCTACCAGCAGCCCGGCAGCAACAGCGTGCAGATCGCCCGCGACGTGCACGCGAAACTCGCAGACTACCGCTCGCAATTGCCGCCCGGCGTCAAGCTGGCGAACTGGTACGACCAAAGCGTGCTGGTGGTGAATTCCGCGGCCAGCGTGCGCGCCGCCATTCTCATCGGCATCGGGCTGGCGGTGCTGGTGCTGTTCGCCTTCCTGCGCAATATCAAGATCACGCTGATCGCCGCCCTGGTGGTACCGACCGTGCTGGCGGCGCCGGTGGTGTTGCTCTATGCGCTGGGTATGAGCTTCAACATCATGACCCTGGGCGGCATGGCGGCCGCGGTGGGTCTGATCATCGACGATGCCATTGTCATGATCGAGCACATCGTGCGCCGCCTGCGCGGGGCTCCCGCCGAACACCATGGCCGGGTGATGGCGGCGGCGATGGAATTCATGCGCCCCCTGGCGGGTTCGTCGGCATCCACCATCGTCATCTTCCTGCCGCTGGCGTTTCTGACCGGCGTGACCGGCGCCTTTTTCAAGGCGCTGTCGCTGACCATGGCGGCGGGGCTGATCATCTCCTTTTTCGTCACCGCGTTGGCGGTGCCGCTGCTGGCGGATCATTTCCTCAACGAGAAAGACTCCAATCAAAAAGAAGGCGGACGCATCACTGCATGGATGCATCGCCGCTACGAAGCCGTGATGCAGCGTGTGCTCTCGCGGCCACTGCTGGTCCTTCTGTTCATCGTGCCCTTGCTGGCCGCGGGCTTTCTCGCCTTCAACAAGGTAGGTTCGGGCTTCATGCCAGCCATGGACGAAGGCGGTTTCATCCTCGATTATCGCTCCGCGCCGGGCACTTCGCTCACCGAAACCGACCGGCTGCTGCAGCAGGTGGAGGCCATCATCAAGGCCAACCCGTACGTGGATACCTATTCGCGCCGCACCGGCACGCAATTGGGCGGCGGCGTCACCGAAGCCAACGAGGGCGATTTTTTCGTGCGCCTGAAAGCGGGTCCGCGGCCGCCGATCGAGACGGTAATGGACGACATCCGCGTTCAGGTCGAACGCAACGTGCCGGGGCTCAAAATCGAACTGGCGCAACTGATGGAGGATCTGATCGGAGATTTGACCTCGGTACCGCAACCGATCGAGATCAAGCTGTTCTCCGATAATCCGGAAGCGTTGCAGGCTGCTGCGCACAAGGTCGTTGCGGCGATCGACAAAGTATCCGGTGTGGTGGACACCCGCGATGGAATTCGCCCAGCCGGTGATGCGCTGGACATCCGCGTGGATCGGGTAAAAGCCGCGCTGGAAGGGATGAACCCCGACAGCATTACGCAGATACTGCAAGGCTATCTGTCCGGGATCGTCACCACGCAGATTCAGAAGGGACCGAAATTGGTCGGCGTACGCGTGTGGACGCCGCAGGACCAGCGCGCCATCGTGCCGGATGTGGGACGACTGTTGATCCGCGCACCCGATGGGCACGTGTTTCCGCTGAGGCGGGTGGCGCAGCTCGTGCCGGTCAGCGGCCAACCGCAGATCGACCGGGAAAACCTGAAGCGCATGGTGGCGGTAACCGGTCGCATCAGCGGACGCTCGCTGGGGCAGGTGATCGCCGACATCCAGAAAGTGATGGCGACGCCGAACCTTCTACCCAAGGGCATGTACTTCGAGCTCGGCGGCCTGTACAAACAGCAGCAAATCGCTTTCAAGGGTCTGATGGCGGTATTTGCCGCGGCCGTCGGACTGGTGTTCCTGCTGCTGCTGTTTCTGTATGAGAGCTTCCGCATGGCGCTGGCGATCATGGCGATACCGCTGCTGGCGGTGTCGGCGGTGTTCGTCGGTCTGTGGGTGTCCGGCATCGAACTCAACATTTCGGCGATGATGGGCATGACCATGATCATCGGTATCGTTACCGAGGTTGCGATTTTTTACTTTTCCGAATATCGCGATCTGTTTCGCGAAATGCCGTTTCACCAGGCGCTGATCGATGCCGGTAAGAACCGCATGCGCCCGATCGCCATGACCACGTTTGCAGCCATCCTCACCCTGCTGCCGCTGGCGTTCGCCATCGGACAGGGCTCAGCCATGCAGCAGCCGCTGGCGGTGGCCATTATCTCCGGACTGGCCGTGCAGTTGCCGCTGGTGCTGCTGGTGATGCCGGTGTTGTTCAGCGTGCTGGAACGGGGATCCCGCAATGGCGGGAACGCCTGATCCGAATCGCGGCCGGCTATTCCGACCGCGCTAACTTTCGACTAATTGTAAGTGCGTAGAGTGATCATCACGGTGGACGCAATCGCGTCGGTCGGATTTCAATCAACTCTACTGGAGCATCACCATGAGAATCAGAAAATCTGTTCGTTTCGGCTTCATCGGACTGGCCGCCCTCGGCGCTTCCCTCGCCTTCGCCGGCGTGAGCAGCGCCAGTGAAACACACAAGAGCGACCCCGCCCTGATGGCCCAGGCCAAGATCAGCATGGAACAAGCCCGGGTAATCGCACTCAAAGCCCATCCAGGCAAAATTACAGACGAAGAACTGGAGCAGGAGAAAGGCGGCAGTGGCCTGCGTTATTCCTTCGATATCCGGAAGGGTAAGCACACGCAGGAAGTCGGTGTGGACGCGAAGACCAGCAAGGTGCTGGAAAACGACCCGGAAGGACCCAATGCGGATTGACCGTAGCCTGGTGGTTTAAACGCGTCGCCGCGACCGCAGCGATCCAGTTACGCAGTGTAGCCGCCGGACAATGCGATTGTCCGGCGGCGATAGCTGTTTCTTTTTACCATACTTTCAGGGAAGCTTCGGCTTGCAGTTCTTTTTGCAGAGAGTAATGCATGAGGGTATGGTTCCTCCTTAGTATTCTGGCTTTGGTATCCGGCTGCGCGATCCAGTCCTATCAAGCGCGGCCACTCGATCCGGCCGAGCTGGCGAAGTCCTATGAGACGCGCACGCTCGACTCCGCGGCGCTGCGTCAATTCATCCAAACCAGCTCGGGTCAGGACGTGGCTCCCTGGCCACCCAAAAGCTGGAGCGGGAAGATGCTTACCCTGGCCGCCTTTTATTACAGCCAGGATCTGGACGCAGCGCGCGCTAAATGGGGGACCGCCAAGGCAGGAATGGTTACCGCCGCGCAGCGTCCCAATCCAACGCTGCAGTTGCCCTTTCAACACACGACCGGCTCGAGCGGAACCTCGCAGTGGCCATACGGCCTGGGACTCGATATTCCGCTTGAAACCGCAGGCAAGCGCGGCTATCGGATAGCGCAGGCGCAACAACTGTCGGACGCCGCCCGCTTTGCCATCGGCAGCGTCGCCTGGCACGTCAGAAGCCGGCTGCGCGCACAGCTGCTCAAGCTTTACGCTGCCACCCAAAATGCGTCGTTACTTGAGCAGCAGATCGAGGCGCAGAATCAGATTGTCAAAATGCTGCAGCAGCGCCTCGCGGCGGGCGAGGCATCCGCCACCGAGGTGACTCAGCAGCGCATTGCGCTCGTCCGAACCCGCAATGACCTGGCGCATGCGCAACAGCAGAGGGAAGACGCCCGTGCGCAGGTGGCAAGCGCAATCGGCGTGCCGGTTAGCGCGCTGGACGGCATCCCAATCAGTTTTGCCGAGTTCGACAGAGTCTATCCGGACATTCCGGCGCGAGAGGCGCAACGCGAGGCGATCCTCAACCGGGCCGACCTTTTGGGCGCGCTGGCCGAATACGAGGCCAGCCAGAACGACTTGAAACTGGAAATCGCCAAGCAATATCCGGACATTCACCTCGGACCCGGCTACCTCTGGGATCAGGGCGCGACCAAGATCGCCTTCGGCGCCACCGGCATTGCCCTACCCATCCTCAATCAGAACCAGGGGCCGATCGCCGAGGCGAAAGCGCGCCGCGCCGAAGCCGCGGCGAAGGTGATATCGCTGCAAGCGCAGGCGATCAATCAAACGGGCCAGGCGCTGGTCGCTTACCGCGCGGCGCTCAAAAGCCTGCGCCAGAGCGAAGTTCTCCTGTCCGCGCAAGAACAGCAGCTGTCGACTGCTCAGAATCTGTATGGGTCGGGCGAGACCGACCGCCTGACGTTGGCGCTGGCGCACCAGGCGCTTTTTGCGGTTCTCCTCGTCCGCCAAAATGCGCTTACACAAGTGCAGAAATCGTTAAACCAGCTCGAAGACGCGATCGAGCGCCCGCTGGATGGCGCGGTCGGGATAACCCGCGCCACCCTGTCTGCCCCCCGGCGCGACGCGCCTGCCAATCGAGGAACGCGGCCATGAAACACAATCGCAATATTCTCGTGGGCCTGATCGCGGTCGTGATCATTGCCGGCGCGGTGATCTGGATACGCGGCACACCACCCCAGCCCGCCAACCCGGCGGACAGCGTGCCGGCAGCCACGACCAGCGCAGGTACCGTAGTGATCAGCGCGGCGCAGGCAACGATGAGCGGCATCGTCGTGCAGACGCTGCCCCTCACCCGTTTCCAGCCGCAGACCAGCACCTACGCCAGCGTACTCGACGCGGGACCGCTGCTGCAGTTGCGCGGCCAATTGCGCTCGGCGCTGCTGCAAAGCGATGCGGCGCGCGCCCGGGCCGCGGCCTCGCAGCGCGAATACCGGCGCCTGGCCCTGCTCAATCGTCAGGATCACACCGTCTCGGACAAAGCGACGGAGGCGGCGCACGCCGCGTGGGAAGCGGATCGCGCGCATCTGCAATCGGCACAGGCAATATTGTCGGCCGAGCGCGACACGGCGCGCAGCCGCTGGGGCGGCGTGCTGACGGGCTGGGCGCTCGCCGCACGCTCGCCGCAACTGGATGCGCTAGATTCCGACCGGCAAGCTTTGCTGTCGGTCGCATTGCCGCAGAACGGGGCGAGCGGATCGCCGCCGCCGACGATCCGCATCGGCGTGCCCGGAGCCGGCAGCGAATTCACCGCGCGCTTCGCTTCGGCTTCGCCGCTGGCCGACCCGCTCACCCAGAGCCCGGCTTATTTCTACCTGGCGCCGCGCGCGGGATTGCGCACCGGCATGCGCATCGAGGCCTTCGCGCCCGCCGGCTCTTCTGTCGAAGGCGTAGTGATCCCGAATTCAGCCGTCGTCTGGTATGCCAACCGCCCGTGGGCTTATGTGCAGAGCGACGCCACGCATTTTACCCGGCGCGAAATTGCCGTCGATACGCCCGCAGCCGACGGCTGGTTTGTCGCGCACGGGTGGCACGGTGGCGAGCGCGTGGTGGTCAAGGGGGCGGCCCTGTTGTTCTCGCAGGAATTCCAGCCGCAGCCACAACCAGGCGGTCCGAGCGCGGGCGGCGACGATGACGATTAGACGCATAAGCTGTTGCGTGCGACCGATCCCGATCGATTGACGGGATTGCTGTCGCCATGCTGACCTCCATCGTTCGCTTTGCCGTCCGCTTTCGCGGTGTAGTCATCGCCCTGGCGATGATGCTTTGCGGATATGGCCTGTTCGCACTCAGTCACGCGCGGCTGGACGTGTTCCCGGAATTCGCACCGCCCCAGGTGCAGGTGCAGACTGAAGCGCCTGGACTGTCGCCCGCGCAGGTGGAAGTGCTGGTCACCCAGCCCCTGGAGAACCGTCTGGCCGGCCTGAACGGCATCAAGACCATGCGCTCCAAGTCGTTTCAGGGCATGTCCATGATCACCCTGACGTTCGCCTCGGGCACCGATATCTACCGCGCCCGGCAGGTGGTGGCGGAACAAATGAGCGGCACCGCCGCCACGCTGCCTCAGGGCGTGAAAGCCCCGGCCCTGCTGCCGCTGGCTTCCTCCACCAGCGTGGTGCTCGACCTCGGCCTGACATCGACTTCGCGTTCGCTGATGGAACTGCGCACCCTTGCCGACTGGAGCGTCAAACCGCAACTGCTCGCCGTCGGCGGTGTGGCGGGCATCTCCGTGTTCGGCGGCGAGGTGAAGCAGCTGCAAATCCAGATCGCGCCGGAAAAGCTGCTGCGTTACGGCGTGTCGATCCAGGAGGTAGTGGACGCGGCGAAACGGGCGACGGCGGTACGCGGCGCCGGCTTCATCGAAAACAGCAATCAGCGAATAGTGCTGGAAACCGCCGGGCAGCCGGTGTCCGCCGCGGCGCTGGGCGCGGTAGTGCTGCGCCATCGGAACGGCGCCACCCTGCGCCTGGAGGATGTGGCGCAGGTCACGGTGGCGAGCGCACCCGCGGTCGGGGCGGCTTCGATCGAAGGGCAGCCGGGGCTGATGCTGGTGGTCGCGGAACAGTACGGCGCGAATACCCTGGAAGTCACCCGGGCGCTGGAGCAGCGCCTCGCGCAGCTCAAGCCGGGCCTCGCCGCCGAAGGCGTGACCCTGTATCCGGACCTGTTCCGCCCGGCCAACTTTATCGAAGCCGCGATCGGCCATCTGCGCGCGGCGCTGCTGGTCGGCGCCGCCCTGGTGCTGGCGGTCCTGTTCCTGTTCCTGTTCGACGTGCGCGCCGCGCTCATTTCGGCCACCGCGATCCCGCTGGCCCTGCTGACCGCGATAATCGTGCTCAATCATTTCGGCATCGGCCTCAACACCATGACCCTGGGCGGGCTCGCCATCGCCATCGGCGAGGTCGTCGACGACGCGATCATCGACGTGGAAAACATTTTTCGGCGACTGCGCGAAAACCGCCTGTTACCCGCTCCATTGGGGCCGGCGCAAGTGGTGTTGAATGCGTCGCTGGAGGTACGCGGCGCGGTGGTCTACGCGACCTTCATCGTCGTGCTGGTATTCGTGCGGGTGTTGACGCTCTCGGGCGTTGCCGGCAGTCTGTTCCGCCCGCTGGCACTCGCCTATATCTCGGCCATCGCCGCCTCGCTCGCTGTGGCGCTGACGCTTACGCCGGCGCTCGCCTATACCCTGCTCGCGCGCCGGGCAGCCGCGGCAAAGGAGCCACCGCTGGGCCTGTGGCTCAAGGCGCGCTACACGCGTCTGCTCGCAGACATCGACCAGCGCGCGGGCGCGGCGATTCTGGCGGTGGTGTTGCTGTGCGCTGCGGCATTGGCTGCGCTGCCGTTCATGCAGAGCGCATTTCTGCCGACGCTGCGCGAGGGTCATTTCACCGTCCATATGAAAATGGCGCCCGGCACTTCGCTGGCGCAGTCCCTCGCGCTGGGACGGCGTGTTACCGGTGCGCTGCGCCGCATCGCCGGCATACGCTCGGTGGCGCAAAGAGTGGGACGGGCAACCCAGGTGACGGATCCGTCGAGTGCTTTTGCGAGCGAGTTTGAGGTAGACCTGACCCCGCTGTCGGGCGCAGGACAGCAGCGTGTGCTCAACGCCATCCGCAGCGCCGTTATGCCCTTCGTCGGGGCGCGCTTCTCCGTCAACACTTTTCTCACCGAGCGCATCCATGAAACGATTTCGGGCTACACCGCGCCGCTGGTGGTGAACATCTATGGCAACGACCTCGACGTGCTCGACCGCAAGGCCGGGGAGATCGCCGCTGCGATACGCGGCGTTGCGGGTGCCGGCGCAGTGCAGGTACAGGCCCCGGCGGGCAGCCCGCAGCTGGTCGTCCGCCTGCGCGACGGCGACTTGTCGCGGCTCGGCATCGCCCCGGTGAACGCCCTGGATGCGGTCGAAACCGCCTACGCCGGCACGCTGGTAGGCGAGGTGTACGAGGGTAACCGCGTATTCGACGTGGCGGTGGTGCTGGCGCCGCGCCTGCGCAAAAGCCCGGCGCAGGTGGGCGAACTGCCGCTGAAGACGCCGGGCGGCCGCATGGTGCGGCTCAACGACGTGGCGGACATCACCCAGACCGACGGGCGCTATCTGATCCTGCACGACGACGCGCAGCGCCTGCAGGTCGTGACTGCGCAACTAAAAGCAGGAGCGCTGTCGAGTTTCGTGCGCGCGGTGAAAAAACGCATCGCTGCCCAAGTCACCCTGCCGCGCGGCACCTATCTGGTGTTTGCCGGCGATGCGCCGGAGCAAGCGCGCGCCCAGCGCGATCTGTTGCTGCATTCTGCTCTGGCAGCGGCGGCAGTGGCACTGCTGCTGTTCATGGCCCTGGGCAGCGTGCGCTCGACTATCCTGGTATTCGCCAATCTGCCCTTCGCTCTGGCCGGCGGCGTGGCCATGGTGCTCGTCACCGGCGGAATAATGTCCATCGGCTCGCTGGTGGGCTTCGTCACCTTGTTCGGCATTACCCTGCGCAACGCCATCATGTTGATTTCGCACTACCGCCATCTGGTCGAGGTAGAAGGCGTGCCGTGGGACAAGGCAGCGGCGATCCGGGGCGCCGCGGAGCGCCTGTCGCCGATCCTGATGACGGCGCTGGTCACTGCCCTGGGATTGCTGCCACTGGCCTTGACCAGCGGCGCGCCCGGCAACGAGATCGAAG
>DAIDTN010000171.1 GCA_027457185.1 Burkholderiales bacterium
ATCCCGTCGTATGGTTCGTCAATCTGTTCGTTTCCGCGCTGCTCACGCTGCTGCGCTTCAAGCCGCCGGCGGGCGGCGAGCCGCAGCGCCTCAGCGCCGAGGAGCTGCGCTCGCTGGTGCTGGAGGCAGGGCACTACATCCCGAAGAAGCACCGCAGCATCCTGGTGAACCTGTTCGATCTCGAGCGCGTGACGGTGGAGGACGTGATGACCCCGCGCGCGCAAATCGAAGCCGTCGATCTGGAGGCGCCGCTGGAGCTCATTGCCGAGCAGCTCGCCACCAGCTATCACACGCGACTGCTGGTCTATCGCAGCGAGCTCGGCAACATCGCCGGCATCCTGCATCTGCGCAAAGTCCTGGCGCTGATGCGCGACGGCGATCTGGACCGCGACAAACTCGCCGAACTGCTCACCGAGCCCTATTTCGTTCCGGCCAGCACGCCGCTGTTCGCACAGATGCAGTATTTTCAGGAAAACCGCCAGCGTCTCGCACTGGTGGTGGACGAGTACGGCGAACTGCAGGGCTTGATGACGCTTGAAGACATCATCGAGGAGATCATCGGCGAGTTCACCACCAACGCCCCATCGGTCGCCACCATTCGCGCCTGGGACAAAAACGACAGCGCGCTGGTGGAAGGCACGAGTCCGCTACGCGAGCTCAATCGCAAGCTCGGCCTGGCCCTGCCGCTGGAAGGACCCAAGACCCTGAACGGACTGATCATCGAGCATCTTCAGGACATTCCGGAAGCGGGCGTCAGCCTGAAAATCGCCGGCGTGCCGATGGAAATCGTGCAGACCCAGGACCGCGTGGTCAGGACTGTACGCCTGTTCAAGCCCAAGGCTGAGGCGCTACCCACGGCGGAAAAATCCTGAACCCGCCGGGGCTGCGGCGGGGCACGCCCGCACCCAAAAAAATACGACAAAAACATTCTTATCTTCAATACATTAGACCAATGACCTCAGGCTTTACAAAAAGGCTTGGGCAGTGCATCATGAATGCACCGGTAATACAATAGGCGTCGTCGGGAAGCGCCGGAGGAAGACATGGCCACAGCCGCAGCGGCAAAAGACAAGATCAAGGACTTCACCTTCAATTGGGAAGGGAAGGACAAGCAGGGCAAGGTCGTGAAGGGCGAGTTGCGCGCCCAAGGCGAGGCCGTGGTCAACGCGACGCTGCGGCGCCAAGGCATCCTCGTTACTAAGGTCAAGAAGCAGCGCGCCGGCGGGGGAGGCAGCGTCACCGATAAAGACGTCACCTTGTTCACGCGTCAGCTCGCCACCATGATGAAAGCCGGCGTGCCGCTGCTGCAATCCTTCGACATCGTCGGCAAGGGCCACAGCAACCCCGCGGTTTCCAGATTGCTGATGTCGATCAAGACCGATGTCGAAACCGGATCCAGCCTGACCCAGGCATTTCGCAAGTTTCCGCTGTATTTCGATCCCTTGTTCTGCAACCTCGTGGGCGCGGGCGAGCAGGCCGGTATTCTCGAATCGCTGCTCGATCGTCTGGCGACCTACAAGGAGAAGACCCAGGGGATCAAGTCCAAAATCAAATCCGCGCTGTTCTACCCCGTCGCCATTATTGCGGTCGCTTTCATCATCACGGCGGTGATCATGATTTTTGTGATCCCGGCGTTCAAACAGGTGTTTACCAGCTTCGGCGCCAACCTGCCCGCGCCAACCCTGTTCGTGATGGCGATATCAGATGCTTTCGTCAAGTACTGGTTCATCATCTTCCCGTTGATCTTCGGCAGCATCTACGGTTTTATGTATGCATGGAAACGTTCGCTCGCGGTGCAGATCTTCATGGATAAACTCCTGCTCAAAGCGCCGGTATTCGGCCATCTGATTCGCATTTCGACTATCGCGCGCTGGACGCGCACGCTCTCGACCATGTTTGCGGCCGGCGTGCCGCTGGTGGAGGCACTTGACTCGGTCGGCGGCGCGGCCGGCAATTACGTCTATCTTGTCGCGACCAAGCAAATCCAGCAGGCGGTCAGCACCGGCTCCAGCCTTACCGCGGCGATGACCGATACGGCGGTGTTCCCGAGCATGGTAATTCAGATGGTGCAGATAGGAGAGGAATCCGGGGCGCTCGACAGTATGCTGTCCAAAGTTGCCGACTTCTTCGAAGCTGAAGTCGACACCGCCGTGGAAACCCTTTCCAGCCTGATGGAACCGGTCATCATGGTGGTGCTGGGTACGCTGATCGGCGGCATGGTGATTGCGATGTACCTGCCGATCTTCAAACTCGGTCAAGCGGTCTAGAGCGGAAGACAATGGGGGTGGCGCGAGAGGCAGCAAAGCGTCCCGCCTGCCATCCCGCTTCCTCGTCCGGCCTCCTGCGTCCCGGTCTATGGCGTCCCTAGGGTCCCTGACCCATCCCGCCGTTTTCCCCTGGCTTTGCCTCGCCTTCGGACTGTGCATCGGATCATTTCTGAATGTGGTGATCTATCGATTGCCGAAGATCATGCAGCGAGACTGGGAAGTCCAGTGCGCCGAACTGCGTGGCGACAAACCGCCCCGACAGGAACCGTTCAATCTGGCGCAGCCGCGCTCGCGCTGTCCGGCCTGCGCGCACCCGATTACGGCGCTGCAGAACATCCCGCTCGCGAGCTATCTCGCGCTCGGCGGCAAGTGCGCGGCCTGCGGCGCGCCCATCAGCCCGCGCTATCCGCTGATCGAAGCCCTGAGCGGACTTGCCGGCGCCTACGCGGCGTGGCACTTCGGCTTCGGTCTGGCCGCGTTCGCGGCGATGGCATTCCTGTGGTGCATGATCGCCCTGGCTTTCATCGATTTCGACACGCAGTTGCTGCCCGACTCGATCACGCTGCCGCTGATCTGGGCCGGGCTGTTGCTCAACCTGGCCGGCACCTTCGCCGACCTCGGCTCGGCGGTGATCGGCGCCGCGGCCGGGTATGTCTCGCTGTGGAGCGTGTACTGGGGTTTCCGCCTCGTCACCGGCAAGGAAGGCATGGGCTTCGGCGACTTCAAGCTGCTTGCCGCAGTCGGCGCCTGGCTCGGCTGGCAGATACTGCCGCTGGTGGTGCTCGCCTCCTCCTTTGTCGGCGCCATCGCCGGCATTTCGCTCATGCTGTTCGCCAAGCATGGGCGCAACGTCCCGATCCCGTTTGGCCCTTACCTCGCCGTGGCCGGCGCGGTGGCGCTGTTCTGGGGCAAAGCGCTGACTTACGCCTACCTGAATTTGCTCTGATGCACGCGCAAACGCGCCTGACCGCGGCGGGAATAGAGCGATGCCCTATGTCGTAGGCCTGACGGGCGGCATCGGCAGCGGCAAGAGCGCCGCGGCGCAGGTGTTCGAGGCGCTGGGCGCAACCGTGATCGACACCGACGCCATTGCGCACGCGCTCACCGGTGCAGGCGGAGCGGCAATAGCGCCGATCCGTGCCGCCTTCGGCGCTGATTACATCACCGCCGAGGGTGCGCTGGCGCGAGCGCGGATGCGCGAGCTGGCATTCGCCGACGCCGAAAAAAAACGTGTACTCGAAGCCATCCTGCACCACCTGATTCGCCAGCGCTCGGGCGAACTGGTGGCGGGTGCACGCAGCCCGTATGTGATCCTGATGGTGCCGTTGCTGATCGAGTCGGGCGACTACCGCGGCCGTTGCCAGCGCATCCTGGTGGTGGACTGCCCCGAAGAACTGCAGGGCGAGCGCGTCGGGGCGCGCAGCGGAATATCCGCGGCGCAGGTGCGCGCCATCATGGCAACCCAGGCAGCGCGCGCGGCGCGCCTCGCCGCCGCGGACGACGTGATCGACAACAGCCGGGACCAGGCGCATCTGCGCCGCGAAGTCGAGGCGCTGCACCGGCGCTACCTGCAACTCGCCGCAGCAGGGGAATGAAGTTGTAAATTGCTGACGGATCGGTCAGAATCCCTAAAACAAGGCTTCATCCTGGTGGATTGTCGCGATAGTGATCACTTACGAGTATCCCTTCAACGAACGCATCCGCACGCTGCTGCGCCTGGAGGATCTGTTCGATCGCGCGCGCTTCTTTCTCGCCCGCCAGGATGCGATCGATCACCACGCTGCGCTGCTCACGCTGTTCGAGATCCTCGAGGTCGCCAGCCGCGCCGATCTGAAATCGGACTTGCTGCAGGAACTGGAGCGGCAAAAACAGGTGCTGCTGTCGTTCCGCAATAACCCGGAAATCGCCGAGGACGTGCTGAATCAGGTCATTTCCGATATCGAGCAAGCGAGTTCGGCGCTGTTCAACATGAGCGGCAAGATCGGCCAGTATCTGCGCGAGAACGAGTGGCTGATGTCGATCAAGCA
>DAIDTN010000172.1 GCA_027457185.1 Burkholderiales bacterium
ACTCGCGGGGCAGAAAATCGCGGTCGATATCTGCTACGAAGACGCATTCGGCGAGGAAATCATCCGTGCCCTGCCCGAGGCGACGCTGCTGGTCAACATCAGCAACCTCGCCTGGTTCGGCGACTCGCTGGCGCCGCACCAGCATCTGCAGATCGCGCAGCTGCGCGCGCTGGAGACCGGCCGCACCATGCTGAGCGCCACCAACACCGGCATGACCGCCATCATCGACGACCACGGCCGCGTCGTCGCCGTCCTGCCCGCCTTCACCCGGGGCGCGCTGAGCGGCAGCGCCCAGGGGCGCAGCGGCGCCACGCCGTATGTGCGCTGGGGCAACGCGCCACTGCTGCTGCTGGCGCTGCTCGCATGCGGCGTTTTCGCGCTGCGCTATAGACGTTTGGCACAATAGGCTACTGATGAACCTGCACCTGTGCATACTCGACCAGTCGCCTGTCATCAGCGGCCACACGCCCGCGAACGCGGTGACCGAAACCGTCAAGCTGGCGCAGGCGGCCGATGCGCTCGGCTTTCACCGCTACTGGCTCGCCGAGCACCATGCGCTGGCCGCGCTCGCCGACCCCTGCCCGGAGATCCTGCTCACGCGCGTCGCCGGTGCGACCGCGCGCATCCGCGTCGGCACCGGCGGCGTGCTGCTACCTTATTACAGCGCGCTCAAGGTAGCCGAGGTGTTCCGCATGCTCGAGGCGCTGTTTCCCGGGCGCATCGACCTCGGCCTCGGCCGCGCCCCCGGCGGCGACCGGCTCACCGCGCAGGCATTGTCGAACGGCCAGTACTCGGCCGCCGATCGTTTCGCCGAGCAGGTGCAGGATCTCGTCGGCTTCCTCGACGACGCGCTGCCGGCAGACCATCCGCTCGGGCGGGTGAAGGCGATGCCGGCAGGGCCGACAGCGCCGCCGGTCTGGCTGCTCGGCTCCTCCGACTACAGCGGCGCGCTCGCGGCCGCGCTGGGCCTGCGCTTCGCCTTCGCGCATTTCATCAATCCGCAGGGCGGCGATCTGGTGACGCGCGACTACCGGGCGCGCTTCCGCGCGTCGGCGCGCGAGTCGGCGCCCCACGCCGTGGTCTGCGCCTTCGTCATCTGCGCCGAGACCGCCGCCGAGGCGGAGAGGCTGGCCGCCAGCGTCGATCTGCGCCGGCTGCACATGGCGCAGGGCCTGAACACGCCGATTCCGACGCTGGCCGAAGCCGAGGCGCAGCAATACTCCGAGCGCGAACTCGCCTACATCCGCGCGCAGCGCGCGCGCGCCGTAATCGGCGATCCGCGCCAGGTGCGCGAGCAGTTGCTGCAGTTGCGCGAGCAGTTCGAAGCCGACGAGCTGATGATCCTCACCATCACCGGCGACTATGCCAGCCGCCTGCACTCCTACGAATTGCTGGCGCAGGAATTCGGGCTGCAGTGAAAGCCTTCCGCAACGTCACGCTCAGCCTCGCCGCGCCGGCGGATGCGCTGCCGATCGCAGCGATGTCGCGCGAGTTGATCGAGGCCGGCCTGCCCTGGACTTGGACGCCCGCGCGCGTGGCGCGCAACCTCGCCCGGCCGGACACCCTGGTGCTGACCGCGCGCAGCGGCGCAGCCCTTGCCGGTTTCGCCATCATGCAGTTCGGCGAAGAGAGCGCGCATCTTTCGCTGCTCGCCGTGCGCCCGGATTGCCAGCGCCAGGGCGTGGCGCGGCACATGCTCGAATGGCTTACCGCATCCGCGCTCACCGCCGGCATCGCCAGCATCCATCTGGAACTGCGCGAAAACAACCGGGGGGCGCGCCGCTTCTACATCAACCAGGGTTTTGCCGAAACCGCTCGCGTCACCGGCTATTACCGCGGCGTCGAAACCGCGGTGCGCATGCAGCGCGAGATCCGCATCAAGCCGTAGGGCTGCAGGCGTGATTGTGGGAGCGAGCATGCTCGCTCCCACACCGTTCACATCGAAATCGACCCCTCGCGAAAGTCGGTGCGGTCCAGCCACACATTGATCAGCACCGGCTTTCCCGCCTTGGCCGCCACGCGAGCGCGCGCGAGCGCGGCGTTCACCTCTGCGGTCTTGGTCACGACGATGCCTTCGGCGCCGAAGCCCGCCGCGACTTCGTGATAGGCAGTGCGTGCCAGCACCGTGCCCACGTCGTCATGCAGCATTTTCAGCTGTTCGCGCGCGATCTGGGTCCAGCCGGCGTCGTTGCCGACGACGGCGATGACCGGGATGCGATGGCGCACGAACGTGTCGAGCTCGGTCAAGCTGTAGCCGCAGGCGCCGTCCCCGTAGATGATCCAGACCTCGCTCTCGGGTCGGCACAGCGCCGCGCCGAGCGCGAAGCCCGCGCCCACGCCGAGGGTTCCGAACACGCCGGGGTCGAGCCAGGAGAGCGGCGCACGCGGATGCGCGATGTAGGAAGCGGTGGCGACGAAATCGCCGCCGTCGGCCACCATCACCGCATTCTCGCCCGCCGCCTGGTCGAGCGCGCGCAAAAATGCGATCGGATTCACCCATTCGCCCGCGCGCCCGGCCTGTTCATCTATTTCGACCTCGCGCTTCAGATCGCGCGTGCGCAAGTCCTCGATCCAGGAACTCCAGCGACGGCCTGCCTGCGCCAGCGGCGCCGCCAGACGCTCGAGGAACACGCCGGCGTCGCCGATGGCCGCGATGTCCGGCCGCCGGTTCATGCGCGCCTCCTTCGCACTGCGGTGCGCGGCGATCAGCGTAGCGCTGCGGCGCACGTGGCGGCCGTAATCGAGACGGAAGTCGCAGGGCACGCCCGCGAGCAGCACGCAATCGGATTCGCGCAGCGCGGCGCGGCGCTGGTGCCGCATTTGCAGCACATGGTCGCGCCCGAGCAGGCCGCGCGCCATGCCCGACAGATACACCGGAATGCCGAGCTCGGCCACCGCCGCGGCAATGCGCGGCGCCTCGGCCGCAAGCGCGAGCGCCTGGCTGCCGATCACGATCAAGGGGCGCTCGGCCCGGGCGAGCGCCGCCGCCGCGGCCGCCACGCTGGATTCGGTCGCGGCCGGCGACAGGATCGCGCGCACCTGCGGCGCCGCCGCTGCCGCGCTGCCCGCGAACATTTTCTCCACATGCCGGTTGAGATAAAAGCGCAGCAGCCGGTCGGGGATGGTACTGCCTTTGCCCGCGGCGTCGGCATACCACTGGCGTATGCTCGCTTCGTCGTAGAGGAGATCGACCGGACACTCGATGCACACCGGCCCGGGCACGCCGGCGCGGGCCACGGCGAACGCCTCGTCCACCGCCGGCCCCAGATCGCGCACGCGCTGGACCTTGGTGAACAGCTTGACGTGCGGCTCGATCAGGGGGCGCTGGTCGATGTCCTGCAACGCGCCACGGCCCTGCAGCGCGGTGGGCGCGGCGCCGCCGAACAGGATGACCGGCGACTGCGCGAGCTGCGCGTTCTTGAGCGCGGTGATGGTGTTCGCTAGCCCGGGGCCCGCAGTCACCGCGGCGCCGCCGGGCACGCCGGTCAGGCGTGCCACCGCATCGGCGGCAAACACCGCAGTCGCCTCGTCGCGCACATCGATGACGCGCATGCCGCGTGCCTTGGACGCGGTGAGTATGGGCGAGATATGGCCGCCGCACAGGGTGAACACGAAGCGCACGCCCTGGGCCGCCAGCGCCGCCGCTATGCGGTCGCCGCCATGCATGGCGATCGGTTCCATTTTCATCTAGTTTTTCTCCTTGCCGTTTAGCTTCGCGACGTGTTCCTGCACCAGCAGCCTGTAGTCGATCTTGCCTACGCGCGTCTTCGGCAGCTCGGCGCAGAACTCGATTGTCCGCGGGCACGACCATTTGATCAGCTGCGCGCGGCAATGCTCGATCATGGCGCGCTCGGTATCCGCATTCGCCTGCGCCGGATCCTTGAGCACGACGAAGGCCTGCACCCGCTCCACCTGCGCCGGATCGGGCACCCCGGCGACGCAGGCCTCGGCTACCAGCGGATGTTGGTACAGCACGGCTTCGACCTGCGCCGGGTAGACGTTGAAACCGGAGGACTTGATCATGCGCTTGAGACGCACGGTGAAATAGAAAAAACCGTCCGCGTCCATCCTGCCGAGGTCGCCGGTATGCAGCCAGGTGCGGCCATCGGCGTGCAGCCGCAGCGCTTCGCGCGTCGCTTCGGGGTCGTCGAGATAGCCGAGCATCACCGCCGGCCCGGCGACGCAGATCTCGCCTTCTTCGCCCGGCGGGAGTTCTTGTTCGCTCCCGACGCGGCAGATCTTGGCCAGCATGTCCGGGAACGGAATGCCGATCGAGCCTTCGCGATACTCGGACAGCGGCGTCGCCATGATCGCGGTGACCGCCTCGGTGAGGCCGTAGCCCTCGAGCAGTTTCACCCGGCCGCCGCGCTCGGCCACGAGTTTCTCGAAGCGCTCCTTCACCGGGCGCGGCAGCGTGTCGGCGCCGGAGAAGGTGGCGCGCAGGCACGACAGGTCGGCCCTTGCCAGCGACGGGTCGCGCGTGAGGGCGTCATACAGCGTAGGCACGCCTACCAGCAGGTTAGGACGCTTGGTGCGCAGCAGCTTTGCCACGATTTCAGCGCTGAACATCGGCACGAGAATCGATTTGCCTCCGGCCATGAAGGCGGCGTTCACGCACACGCCCAGGCCGAAGCCGTGGAATATCGGCAGGACGGCGAGAATCGAATGGCCTTCCGCCATCCCGCCCCAGGCTGCGGCCTGCATGCCCTCGGCGATGAAATTGCGGTTCGACAGCAGGATGCCCTTGGGCATACCGGTGGTCCCGCCGGAGAACAGGATGGCCGCCGCATCGTGTGTACCCGTCGCGCCGCGCGGTGCCGGCGGATGCGGCCCGGCCATCAGATCTGCCCACCAGCGCACGCGCGCATACGCGGGCACTTTGAGAATTTCGCGTCACTTGGTAAGCCAGAAGCCGAACTTCTTCAACGGCGACAGATAGTCGGGAATGCGCGCGAGCAGCAGCGTCTGCAGCGGCAGCTTCGGCTTGATGCTGGCGAAGCGTTCATAGAATGCGTCCAGCGTGAGCGCAATGCGCGCGCGGCTGGCGTTGAGGTAGTACTCGATTTCTGGCGCGGTCGACAAGGGATGGATCAGCGCCGGCACGGCCCCCAGTTTGTTCGCCGCGTAGAAGGCGATCACGCCCTGGGGCGAAGTCGGCATCGAGATCAGGATACGCTCGCCTGGTGCAAGCCCGAGCGCGGCCAGCGCATTGGCGCAGGTGTCGACCGCCGCAAGAAACGCGCGGTAAGTCGACGTGGTGTCGAGAAAATCCCAGGCGATGTCCTCAGGCACGCGTGCGGCGGTGGCGGCCAGGGCTTCGTACAAAGTGACTTCGGGATAATTCAGACCGTGGGGCAATTTGCCGTAGAACCGCAGCCAGGGTCGTGATTCGGTCATCAGTGTCTCGAACGCAGTGAACGATTGGCGCGCCGCCGGGGGCGCCTCATTTTCGCGCTGCAATCCTACACCCGGCACCGGGCAAGGCATAGAACATCGGCATACGCAACTCGCTCGTTTGCACCGATACCCCAGCGGCGAGCGCGCGCTTGCTCTATGATCGTAACGTTTCCGCACGCAATTGACGATAATCAAACTGCCCGAGCCAATTTCCGTCGAGACTTTGCGCCGATCAACAGCTCTTGACCATGAAAAAACCTGAAAACCTGGCAGGCGATTTCTGGGGCGGTCTGGCTGCGATGCTGGTCGCGCTGCCATCGGCCATCGCCTTCGGCGTCACAATTTATGCTTCACTCGGCGGATCCTTCGCGGCCTATGGGGCCCTGGCCGGCATCCTCGGCACTACCGCGGTCGGCTTCGTCGCCGCTCTCGCCGGCGGCACCAAGCGGCTGATCAGCGCGCCCTGCGCGCCGGCGGCGGCGGTGCTCTCGGCCTTCGCCATCCAGCAGGTCGCGCTCGGAAC
>DAIDTN010000173.1 GCA_027457185.1 Burkholderiales bacterium
GCACCGGGATCTCCATCACTCCTCGAGATCGTCGATGTCGCCGCTGCTGCGCTTATCGCGGACCGCCAGCAGCTGATCCATTTCGCGCAGGCGCTTGAGCACCGCTGCATTCACGGTACCTGCGGGATAGGTTCCGTCCCAGCGCGACTCACCAGCCGTTCGTAGGGTCAGGATTTCGAGCGCCTCATCCATGGTCGACACCGCGTAGACATGAAACTTCCCCGATGCCGCAGCTTCGACGACTTCGTCCTTGAGCATGAGATGCCTGACATTAGCCTGGGGGATGACGACACCCTGCTCACCCGAAAGTCCCATTGCCTTGCATACCGCGAAATATCCCTCGATTTTCTCGTTTACGCCGCCTACAGCCTGGATCTCTCCACGCTGATTCACCGACCCGGTGACCGCGACTCCCTGACGCACCGGCGCCTCAGCTAACGCGGACAGCAGCGTCAACAGCTCCGCTACCGATGCGCTGTCTCCATCCACCATGCCGTAACTCTGTTCAAATGCGATGGTTGCAGATAGTGAAAGCCTGTTGCCGCGGGCGAAGCGCCCGCCCAAAAATCCCGCGAGGATGAGCATGCCCTTGCTGTGCGCAGCACCACTCAGCTTGGCCTCGCGTTCGATGTTCACAATCCCTTTGCCGCCAAAGAAGACTCGCGCCGTGATGCGGGAAGGCCGACCGAATGCGAAATCCCCGAGATCGTGAATCGAAAGCCCATTGATCTGCCCTACGACCTCCCCCGCCACATCCACCATCAGTGTTCCTTCGGCAATGGCCTCATGGATGCGCTGTTCCAGGAGGTTCGAACGGTGTATTTTCTCGTCTATCGCCTTGTTGACGTGGGCACGCGAAGTGACGGCGGCCCCGCCTCGGGCAGCCCAGTAGCTCGCTTCGCGCACCAGATCCGCGAGATCGCTGAACTTCAAGGACAGTTTCTTCTGGTGCTAGGCGGCGCGTGCGGCCTGCTCCAAAACTCCTGCAACCGCGTCTGCATCGAACGGCAACAGGCCTTCGTCACGACAGAGATTCGCGACGAAGTGCGCATACTGCATCGGTGACTCATGCGTGAGATCCTGATCCACGTCGAAATCAGCCTTCACCTTGAAAATGCGGCCGAAGTCCTCGTCATAGGCCTGCAGGAGGTAATAGAGAAACGGGCTGCCGACCATAACTACGCGCAACCGTATCGGGATGGGTTCCGGCTTGATCGATGCGGTGGCAACAATGCCGTAGGCCTCGGCCGGGTCCTCGATCACGACTTCCTTGCGTATGATGGCGCGCTTCAGCGCTTCCCACGAAAGCGGGCTGCGCAGGACATCGAGCGCGTTCACCAGCAGGTAGCCGCCGTTCGCCTTCAAAATGGAACCGGCCTTGATGAGCGTGAAATCGGTATAAAGGAACCCCATGCGCGCCTTGCGCTCCACGCGGCCCATAAGGTTTGCATACGTCGGGTTGGTGTCCTCCAGGATCGGCGCCCCGTGCGTATCCTCATTGTCCACCACCAGACTTACCGCGTAGCGGGTCACAAACCGCCCGGTGTCATCGTCGGACGTATCGGGCGTCTCCGACGTCGCCAGAAAGCTTTCGAAGTTCTTCAGGACGTCATCCTGCATAGAGCGAACGTAGTCCAGCACGTTGGCAAAGTCCTGGTAATTGCTGCGCACGGCCTCAAACAGGTGTTCGGACGTGTAGCTCGCCACACGCTGATTGAGCTTGTCGACCTTGCTGTTTATCTCCTCCTGCAGCGCACGCAATTTCTGGCGGAACGCACGAACCGCCTCGTCCACCTCCTTCTCGCGGCGCTGGATATCCGCCTTGTCCTCGGGATCAAGACCAGCAAACTCTTCGGCCCCGATGGGTTTGCCCTTGCGGACAGGCACCGTTACGAAACCCATCGGGGTGGTCTTGATCCGGAAATCTAGCTGCCCAGCGCGTTCCTCCAGCTCTGCGCTGAGGGTGGCGTGAGTCTTGGAGAAACTCTCCTGCAGCGCCTGATGCTGTTCCTCGTAGTCCTTGCTCTGGAATGCCTTGCGAAACGCATCCTGGAGAGCGCTGACCAAATCCTGGATGTCGCGACGGAACTCGTGCCCCCTGCCCGCGGGCAGTTCCAGCGCGCGCGGACGGTCCGGGTCACGAAAATTGTAGGCGTAACACCAGTCCTCCGGAGTCGGTTGCGACTCGGCAACCTGGCGGAGCATCGGCTTAATGATGGTGTTCTTGCCGGTGCCCGGGGCGCCGGATACGTAGATGTTATAGCCGTGCCCCGCGACATGCAGCCCGAAATCCATGGCACTTACCGCGCGTTCCTGGCCGATTATTTCCCTGGTCTCCGATAGTTCCTCGGTCGTCTTGAAGGAAAACAGTTCAGCGCCAAAGCGCGCGCGCAGACTGGCGACAGGTAGCTCCGGGTGTCCGGGCAAAGCTATGGCACTATCGAGTCTGGTGATGGACATAGGCAGCCTCTGCGGCAACGGTATCTGACGCCATGGCGCCCGCTTCTTCGCAGTTTCGTCCGGCGCTCACAACCCACCCTGCGATGCCGCATTTTTTTCGGTCTCGTTACGTTCGGGAATTTCCGTCATCGTTGCCTCGGTCAACAGCAGCACGCTCGCGACCGACACCGCATTCTCCAGGGCGACTCGCACGACCTTGGTCGGATCGACGATTCCCGCCTGTACCAGGTCGACGTATTTGTTGGTGGCGGCGTCGAAACCGAGGCTCCCCTCGCCGGTAAGCATGCGGCTGACCACTACGCCGCCGTCCACGGCCGAGTTTTCCGCGATCTGACGGGTCGGTGCCTCGAGCGCCCGCGCCAGAATTTGCAGCCCGGTCTTTTCGTCGCCCTCGCACTCGGCCTGCGCGCGCGCCACTGCCGCCGTGGCGCGCAGCAAAGCAAGTCCGCCGCCCGGGACTATGCCTTCGGCGACCGCCGCCTTGGTGGCGCTAATGGCATCCTCGAGCGCCTCCTTGCGGCTTTTCATTTCTGCCTCCGACGGCGCGCCCGCGCGGATCACGGCCACTCCACCGGACAGCTTCGCCAGCCGCTCCTCGAGTTTCTCGCGTTCATAGTCGTTCGCTGCCTTTTCCATCTGCCTGCGCATTTGCTGCATCCGCGCCTCGATCGCCTTGCGCTCACCGGCCCCGCCGATAATCGTGGTCGTGTCGCGGCTGACCACCACGCGCTTCGCGCGCCCGAGCTGTTCCACCTGAACGTTCTCGAGCTTGATGCCAATTTCATCAGAAATCACCTGGCCGCCGGTAAGGACCGCCATGTCACTGAGCATTTCCTTGCGCCGGTCGCCGAAACCCGGGGCCCTGACTGCGGCGCTGCGCAGCACGCCGCGGATCTGGTTGACGATTAGCGTCGCGAGCGCCTCGCCCTCAATCTCCTCGGCAACGAAAAGAATCGGCCGTCCGGTCTTGGCAACCTGCTCCAGCAGCGCAATGAGGTCCTGAAGCACGCCGATCCTTTTGTCGGCAATGAGGATATAGGCATCCTCCAGGACAGCCTCCATCTTTTCGGCATCGGTAACGAAGTACGGGGAAAGATAGCCGCGATCGAACTGCATACCTTCGACCACCTCCAGCTGCGTTTCGGTGGTCTTGGACTCCTCCACGGTGATGACACCGTCACCACCCACCTTTTCCATTGCCTCCGCGACCAGTTCTCCGATCGCCGCGTCGTTGTGCGCGGAGATCGTGGCGACCTGGGCCTTCTCCTTGCGCGTCCCGACGGGGCGCGACAATTCGCGCAGGGAGCCGACCGCCGCCTTCAGGCCGCGCTCAAGGCCACGCTTGATATCAATCGCGCTGGCGCCGGCCACCACGTTGCGGAGGCCGTCCGCGAAGATGGAATGGGCAAGAATGGTTGCTGTACTGGTGCCATCTCCTACTGCCTCGGCAGTCCTTTCCGCCGCCTGCCGGAGCACCTGCGCGCCGAGATTCTCTTCAGGATCTTCCAGGTCGACCTCTTTCGCGATGGTGACACCATCGTTGCAGACAATGGGACCGCCCCACTTTCTCTGGATAAGAACCGATTTGGATTTCGGGCCGAGAGTCACGCGTACCGCATCGGCGAGGGATGTCGCGCCGCGAAGTATCTTCTCGCGTGCGGCAGATCGAAACAGGATCCGCTTGTGGGTCATCGAATATGCTCCTCTCGCACCCACCAAGCGCCAATTACCAGGCCCGCGAGTGCGTGCAGAGACAAAGACTGCTGGCAATCCGGCCGTCCACGCCATGCCCGCATGAATGCATGCTAAGCCCGGCCTGACTGGTCGCCTTTGATCCAAGTCAACAAAGACACGGCGGATCGATGTTGCTGCCGAAGCAGCGCGCCACAAACCCTGCGCCCGGCGGGCCGGAATCTCGGAATGGAAAAGGTGTGCGCCCGTTGCCGGACGGCGCAATCAATTGCCGCCATGCGCCGGGAGGTGCGATATAGCCTCGCGTCTTCCGGCCTCTTCGACGCAATTGTTCCCGGAACCGCCCACGGCCTGGGTCCGGTGATCTGCTTTCCCGGTCGCTCTGCTATCATGTGCACAGTCCCACGCCCCAGGACGAGATCCGATGCAAGACGTTCAGCTGATCGACCGCGCGCTGCTCGACCAGGTGTCGCACATGGCCCGGGAATCGACGCGGCGCCGCAAGAACTATAACTTTCATGCCGCCGACGGCGATGCCAGTCACCGCCTGCTCAACGCCATGGAACCGGACTCCTACATCCAGCCGCATCGCCATAACGATCCGTCCAAGGATGAGACCATCATCGTGCTGCGCGGTCGTTTTGGCGTGGTTTTCTTCGATCGCTGCGGAGCTGGCCCCGTAACCACTGTGCTCGACCCCGGTGGCCCGACAGTCGGGGTAACTGTCCCACACGGCATCTTTCACACGCTCGTGGCGCTCGCACCCGAAGGCATATTCTTCGAATCCAAGGCCGGACCGTACCGTCCGCTGACAACAGACGAGCGCGCGCAGTGGTCGCCCGCCGAGCAGGATACGGCGGCAAGCGAATATCTGGCTCGCCTGATTAGGCTGTTCCACGGCTGATTGCAGGACTGCGTCAGCGGTCCACCAGGACCAGCACCCACGTCAGCGCCGCCAGCAGCAGAGCAAGGGCAACGGCCGCCGAACCCATGTCTTTGGCGCGTCCGGCAAGCTTGTGCCATTTGCGGCCAACGCGATCGACCGTGGTTTCAACCGCGGAGTTG
>DAIDTN010000174.1 GCA_027457185.1 Burkholderiales bacterium
AAAACGGTTGTCGCGGATCAGTTGCTCGCGCAAACGCTCCCCGGTCGTGACGATCCGGCGCGTGGCCGACTGGTACAGCCAGCGCGTGGCAAGATTGTCTGGAATCGCGGCGGAAATGTGGCGGGTGCGCACCAGCGCCGGACGCGGACTCAGGCCGAGGAGCGCAAGCGCCGCCAGCCAGCTGTCGGTGGAGCTGTGGCTGTTCAGCACGTCGCTGCGATTGCGTGCGAGCCAGACGCGCATCGCGCCTACGCCGCCCGGGCCTTTGCGCGCGATCGGCAGGGCCACCGCGGTCACGCCGCGCCTTGCCGCCTCGGCGTGTATGGGTGCCTCGCGCGGACACAACAGGGTCACGCGGTGACCGCGCGCCTGCATGCCGGCCGCCTCCTCCAGCACGCGGATCTCCTGCCCGCCCCAACCGCAGGAGGACTCGGTGTGAACGATATGCATCGCCCCGATGGCCGCCTCAGTTCGCCGCTGCAGACCGGTCGCGGACACGAGCCCGGTCCTGCGGATGCCCGGGCGTGGCGTCTTCAACAGCGAACTGGATTTTATACAGGTGCGCATACAGCCCGTCGCGCGCGAGCAGCTCGGTGTGCGAGCCGATTTCGGCGATCATGCCTTTTTGCAACACCACGATGCGGTTGGCTTTCTCGATGGTGGACAGGCGGTGTGCGATGATCAGCGTGGTGCGGCCCTGCATCAGCGTCTCCAGCGCTGCCTGCACCACCCGCTCCTACTCGGTATCCAGGGCCGAGGTGGCCTCGTCCAGGATCAGCACCGGCGCATTCTTCAGCAATGCGCGCGCGATTGCCAGGCGCTGGCGCTGCCCGCCCGACAGGCGCACGCCGTTTTCGCCGATCATCGTCTGCAGGCCCTCCGGCATTTCGCGGATGAAATCCATCGCGTGCGCTGCTTCGGCGGCGGCGGCGATCGCAGCCTCGCCGGCGCCGGCCAAAGGGCCGTAGGCGATATTGGCCGCAACCGTGTCGTTGAACAGCACCACGTCCTGGCTGACCAGCGCGAGGTTGGCGCGCAGGCTGGCCAGAGTCAGCGTCTGCGTGTCGATGCCGTCGAGCAGGATGCTCCCGGCGCTGGGTTGGTAAAAGCGCGGGATCAGGTTCGCGAGCGTCGTCTTGCCTCCGCCCGAGCCACCCACCAGAGCGACGGTTTCCCCCGCGGCGATCGCAAGATTGATGTCGTCCAGGGCCGGCCGGCCGGCGTTGGGGTAGGAAAAACACAAGTGCTCGAACTCGATCCGGCCCTGCGCCCGCTGCAGGATCTGCGTGCCGCTGTCTTCCTCGGGCTTTTCGTCGATGACGGCGAACACGCTTTCGGCCGCCGCGAGACCTCGCTGCAGCGATGCGTTGACGCCGGTCAAACGCTTGAGCGGCGACAGCAGCATCAGCGTCGCGGTCATGAACGAAACGAAACTGCCCACGGTCACGCCGCCGGACCCGCTTTGCTGCGTGGAATAGTAGACGATGACCGCGACGGCGATGGCGGCGCAAACCTGCACCAGCGGCACCGATGCGCCCGCGGCAACGGTCTGGCGCATGGCGTAATCGCGCATGCGCTTGATCGCCGCGCCGAAGTGGCGTTGCTCGTAATCCTGGCCGCCGAACACCTTCACCACCTTGTGGCACTCGATCGCCTCGTCGAGCACATGAGTGATGTCGCCCATCGCGTGCTGCGCGCCGCGGCTCGTTTCGCGCAAGCGATTGCTGAATGACCGGATCACCAGCGCGATGATCGGTCCGATCACCAGCGTGATCAGCGACAGTTTCCAGTCGAGGTAGAAAATCCAGCCGAGCAAGCCGACCACGGTGAGGCTGTCGCGCACCATCACCGTCAGCACGGTGGTCGCGGCCGCGGTGACGCCGGTCACATCGTAGGTGACCTTGGAAATCAGCGTGCCCGAGGAGGCGTCGTCGTAATAGCGCGTGGGCAGATTGACCAGGCGGCCGAACATCTCGCCGCGCAGATCGAACACCACGCGGTTGGCTACCCAGTTCAGGGCATAGTCGCTGACGAAGCCGAACACGCCGCGCACCAGGAACAAGCCGACCAGGGCGAAAGGTATGTAGCGGATGGTGGTGGGATTCTTATTGACGAAGCTGCCGTCCAGCAGGGGCTTCATCAGCGCCGGCAGCAAGGGCTCGGTCGCCGCCACCATTACCATCGCCAGGATCGACAGCGCAAACATGCGCCAGTACGGCCTGACATAGCGCAGCAGGCGCAGGTACAGGACCCGGCTCTTGGTTTCGGTAACGGCCATTATTGGAACTGCATCGAAATTGAAAAATATCTAATTATATCAGAGCCATAAGCCGGACAGGCCGAAAGCAGGACAAAGGCTCCCCGGCCGCAGGGCCGCGTACGAGTTCGTGCGCGAAAGTGGCCCGCTATGGCGACCCCGTAAGCAGCAGATCCGCATACAAGCCGGTCAGACGTCGTGCCATGGCGTCGAGGCCGTAAGGTTCGACCCTGCGCCGCGCGGCCGCACCCATGCGCTGCGCCTGCCCCGGGGCGGCCGCCAGATTCAGGCAGCGCGCCAGTTCGAGCACGTCGAGAGGATCGCGGCAGACATAGCCCTCGACGCTGCTTTCGACGAATTCGGCCGCGCCGCACTGCAAGCTGGTGATCAGCGGTAAGCCGCAGGCCATTGCTTCCAGCGCTGCATTGGGAAAGGGATCGTAGAGCGTGGGCAGGACGAAACAATCGGCCATGCCGTACCAGGGTTTCACATCATCCTGTCCACCTGTGAAATGCACGCGATCGGCAAGCTTCATGTCTCCCGCCGTCCGTTGCATAAGCGCAAGCTCCCGGTCCTTGCCCACCACCATCAGGTGTGCGCCACGCATACCGGTCATGGCGCGCAGCAATTGCGGCACGCCCTTGCGCGCGAAGCCGGAGCCGACGAACAGGAATACCATCGCCGAATCGGCGATGCCGAGCTCAGCGCGCTTGCGCGCGCGCCACTCCTCGCGTAGCGCCGGATTGTAGGCGACGAGATCGACGCCGTTGTAAATCACGTGCAGCTTGTCCTCGGCCAGGTCGAAGTGGCGGCGCACTTCCTCCTTGACCATGTTGGAATTGCAGATCACCGCGCGCAGGCGCGGGCTTTGGAACAAGCGCTTTTCCGCCGCCAGCGTGTACCAGTGGTACGGATTGAGTGTGAGGGCGATGCGCTCCCAGACGCCGGCGCCGCGCTTGCGGTTGGCGAGCCACTGCCGATGCACGCCATCGCCGGCGCGGTATACGTCGCAGCAACTGATGCGCTCATGCGACTGCACCAGATCGAAACTGTGCGTTTGCACAGCGGCGCAGACGGCGCGGGCAAAACCCCAGTCGCGCCAGACGCGGCCGATATAGAACGGGTCGCAGCGGATCAGGCGCCGCTGTTCGCCTGCGCCGGGCGCGTCAAACCACGCCCGCGCCAGGAGCGTGAGCTCAACGTCCTGCGCCGCAAGCGCCGTCATCGCCCGCTCGACGAAGCGCTCGGCGCCGCCGTACGGGTTGTAGCGCTGGCGTACCAGGGCGATTTTCAACTAGCGCGACTGCAAGGCTTGGACCGCCTGCAGTACAGCGGATACGGGCAGGGTGGTGAGGCATTCGCTCACCTTGCCGCCGCCGCAGCCGTCGTTGCCGCACGGCCGGCAAGGATAATTATCGGACGCGACCACGCGATGCGGCACCCGCCAGGGGCTCCAGTTGAACTCTCCGCTGGGGCCAAACAAGGCCACCACCGGTGTCCCCATGGCACTCGCGATATGCATCGGCGCGGAATCGACACCGACGAACAGCTTGGCCTGGCGCGTGAGCGCGCCCAGCTGCTTCAGCGTGAGCTTGCCCGAGACATCGGCAAACGGCGTCACCGCCAGGGCGCGGATGCGCCCGATGAGCTCGAGTTCGTCCGCATTGGCCGCCGCGCTCACCACCACCCGCTCCCCCAAACCCTGCAGTTTGTCGATCAACTCGGCCGTCTTCTGCGCCGGCCAACACTTGAACTGCCAGCGCGAGGCCGGATGCACATGGATATAGCCGCCGCTCGCCAGCCCCCTCTCCTCCAGCATGCGCGCAACGTCGCGTTCAGCTTCCTCGCCGGGCACGAAACTCAGCGCGCGCTCATTTTCCCCAGGTTGCACGCCGATGCGGCGCAGCGCATCGAGATTGGTCTCGACCACATGACGCCGGCCGTTGCCGGGCAAGGGGTACAGATGGCTGAAACTTGACTTCCACCAGCCGCGCGCCTTCGGGTAATCGGCGGCGACGCGGAAGCGCGGACCGAGCGCCCGCTCCAGCCAGGCGCCGCGCGGATGCTCGGTCAGATGGATCAGCAGATCGTATTCGCGGCGGCGCAGTTGCTGCAGCAAGCGCCATTCCTCGGCCATCTGAGCCAGCCAGCCCAGGTTCTTCCAGCCGCGGTCCACCCCGAACACCCGGGATACCGCCGGGTTGCCGGCCAACATGGGCGCCGTATCGGTGTAGACCAGCGCGTCGATCTCCAGATGCGGCGCCTGCGCTTTCAGCACGGAGAACACCGGCGAGGCGAGCAGCACGTCGCCGTGGTGGCGCAGCTTGGTCACCAGCACGCGGTGCACGCTCTGCAAGTTGACGCCATCCTTCAGCATGGCGTCACAATAGCAGAGAAGCCCATGGCGGAGAACCCTAGCGCAGCTCCGCGAGCAGACGCTCTATGTTCATATGCTCCATCATCGCGTCGGCCAGGCGATCGATGCTCGCTTCACGCAATGCGCCGTAATCCTGCGCCAGCGGGCGTTGCAGGCCGGCCCAGGCGAGCAGCGCGACGCAGGCTTCCGGCGCGTCGAACAGGCCGTGCAAGTAAGTGACCAAAATCTGTCCGTCCGCGGACAACGCGCCGTCGCGACGCCCGTCGTCGAGCTCGATCGCGGCATGCGCGAGTGCCGGTCCTGTCGAGATCCCCAGGTGAATCTCGTAGCCGGCAACGCGCGCACCCGAGGCGATGAGCCGCCCGCCCATCTGCTGCAGACGCTTTTGCCCTTCGAGCGTAGTGTCGAAATCGAGCAAGCCCAGTCCCGGTCGGCTGCCCGCCGTGCCTTCCACCCCGCACGGATCGTGCAGATGCGCGCCCAGCATCTGCATGCCGCCGCAGATGCCTATGAGTTTGCCGCCATAGCGCAGGTGCCGCTGGATTTCTACGGACCAGCCTTCGCGCTCCAACCAGGCGAGATCGGCCTGCACGCTCTTGCTGCCCGGCAGCACGATCAGATCGGCGCCGGGGATGCGCATGCCCGGCCCGATGAACTGGATATCGACCTGTGGATGCGCGCGCAGTGCGTCGAAATCGGTATGGTTACTGATGCGCGGCAGCACCGGTACGATTAGCCGCAGCCGTTCACCTTGCACTTTTTCGCCCTGCTCGGTCTTGATTGCATCTTCTGCATCCAAATGCAGGCCCTGCAAGTAAGGCAGCACCCCGAACACCGGCTTACCTGTCCTTTCCTCCAGCCATTCCACGCCGGGCTGCAGCAGGCCGATGTCGCCGCGAAAACGATTGATCACGAAACCGCGCACGCGCTCACGCTCGGTGGCCGACAGGCATTCCAGTGTGCCCAGAAAATGCGCGAACACGCCGCCGCGGTCGATGTCGGCCACCAGGATCACCGGGCAATCGACCGTCTCGGCAAATCCCATGTTGGCAATGTCGCGCTCCCGCAGGTTGATTTCCGCCGGGCTGCCGGCGCCCTCCACCAGCACGCAGTCGTATTGCGCCCGCAGTCGTTGCCAGGACTCGAGCACCGCCGCCATCGCGCGCGGCTTGTACGCGTCGTAAGCGCGCGCGTCCATGTCCATGCGCGCCTTGCCGTGAATGATGATCTGCGCACCAGTGTCGGAATTGGGCTTGAGCAAGACCGGATTCATGTCGCTGTGCGGCGCTAATCCGGCCGCCTGCGCCTGCAGCGCCTGCGCACGGCCTATCTCGCCTCCGTCGGCGCTTACCGCGCTGTTCAGGGCCATATTCTGCGGCTTGAACGGCGTCACGCGCGTACCCCGGCGCGCGAGCACCCGGCACAGCCCGGCCACCAGCGTGCTCTTGCCTGCATCGGAGGTCGTGCCCTGCACCATCAGCGCGCCGCGGACGGAGCTCATGCGCGCGCCGCCCAATTTGCGACGATGCGCTCTATCTGTGCCAGGCCCTCGGTGATAGCTCCCGGTCCGGGCGACAGGATGTCGGCTGACTTGATCTCGTGGAGTTGACCGTCGCGCACTGCCGGCAGCGCTGCCCAGCCGGGCCGGGCGCGCACTTGCTCCGGACGGAATTTCTTGCCGCACCAGGAACCGATGATGATGTCCGGTGCGCGCCGTATCACCTCCGCGGGATCGGAGATCGCGCGTTCCCGCGCGGCCGGGCGCAGCGATTCCTCGGCGAAGCAGTCTTCGCCGCCTGCCACCTCGATCAGTTCCGAAACCCAGCGTATGCCCGAGATCAACGGATCGTTCCATTCCTCGAAATAGACGCGCGGATGCAGCGAACGCTCGCGTGCACGCATTCGTACCGCATCAAGCCGATCCTGCAAGTCGGCCACGAGCCGATCGCCAGCCCGTGACCTATCAACCAGCGCTGCAAGAGTACGGATCATGCGCAGAATGCCAGCGATGCTGCGTTGATTTAACACGTGTACCTCCACCCCCGCGCGTATCAATTCGCGCACGATATCGGCTTGAAGGTCCGAAAAGGCGATGACCAGGTCTGGTTCAACCGCCAGGATGCGTTCGATGTTTGCGCTCGAGAACCCGCTCACCTTGGGCTTCTCCTTGCGCGCCCGAGCCGGACGTGTGGTGAACCCGGAAATCCCGGCGATACAATCTTCGGCGCCCAGCAGGTAGAGCGTCTCCACCGCGTCCGTCGACAGGCAGGCGATGCGCCGGTAGCTCATTTGGGCCGCTTCGCCCGCGCCTTGTCCAGGTCTTCGCACAGCTGCTGCGCGGCGTCGAGTATGCGCGGCGTCTGCCGGCTGATGAGGTCGGTGGGAATAACGAACAGGTTGTCGCGCTTTACCGCCAGGAGGCGCGGCCAGGCTTTCCAGTGGTCGAGGTCGCCGCGCATATCGGACTCGGCGGACGCGCCGGCAATCACTTCCGGATCGGATTCCAGCACCGCCTCGGTCGAAATGACGGGCACCAGTTGCTTGAGTTCGCCCATGACGTTTTGCCCGCCGCACAGGCGGATCACGTCGCTGATGAGGTGATCGTTGTTGACGGTCATCAGCGGCTTTTCCCAGATCTGGTAGAACACCCGCACCGGCGGCCGGGCAGCATAGCGCTCGCGCAGCTCAGCCTCGCGCGCGAGGAACGCGCCGGCCACCGTTGACGCGATCGCCTCGGTGCCGGCCAGCCGGCCGAGCTTTTCGAGCGAGCGCGCCACGTCGGACAGGTGGTGCGATTGGCTGTAAAAGACCGGGATACCGAGGCTGAGCAGCTTGTCGAGCTGGCGCTGCGCGTCGCCGCTTTGCCATACAAGGATGACGTCGGGCTTGAGTGCGACGATACGCTCCAGGTCGAGCGACGCGCTGTCGCCGACGCGGGGGATGGCCTTGGCCGCCTCGGGATAGTTGCTGTATTCGACCGTGCCCACCACGCGAGAGCCTGCGCCGGCGGCAAACATCAGCTCGGTCAAATCCGGCGCCAGGCTGATAACACGCCGCGCCGGCTGTGCCAGGACCAGCATGCGGCCGGCATCGTCGGCGACGCGGACCTCGCTCGCGGCCGCAGCGCCCGCCAGCACCATGGCGAGCGCCGACACACAGCGCAGAATCATGGACTTCATATGTTGCCTCCGATCCATGGTCTCAATTCGAGCAGCACCACTGTCGGCGCCCGGCGGCAATCGGGCCGGTCGCATCCCCGCAAAGCGGGGCCCCTGCTCCCTGCTCATGCCGCCCCCGTCAGCAAACCGGCCGTCGCGGCCGGGGCGGAAGGGAAGTACGCGTGCAAGTATGACGCAGTGATCGCACCGCGACGGAAAACCGGTTCGGGCCGGCCGTATCGATGGGGCACGCATTCATAGGCAGGCGCGAGCGCCGTATCAAGCTGCGAATGGTGAAACGCGTGCCCGCGCAACTCGCCCCGCGGCAGTCGTAGCGATTGCAGACCGATGGCGGCGAGACGCCCGCCCATGGTCACCCTGCCCGGCAACAGTCCGGCCATGGTGTGCGCACTGCCGTCCAGCGCGACCAGCGTGTCGAACAGCACCATCATGCCGCCGCACTCGGCCAGCAGTGGCCGACCGGATGCGGCAAAGGCTTTGAGCGAACCCAACCAGAGTCGGTTACTCGCGAGCCGTGCCGCATGCAATTCCGGATAGCCGCCGGGCAGATACAGCGAGTCCGCGCGAGGTACGGGTTCATCGGCCAACGGCGAAAAGAAACTCAGTTCCGCCCCCATCGCCGCGAGGCAATCCAGATTGGCGCGATAGAGAAAGGAGAACGCCGCGTCGCGCGCTACGGCGATGCGCTGCCCGACGCGCAAGCGGTGGGGCAAAGGGGCCGCGCACGGGGCAAAAGACACCGCGGGGGGAAGGCTTTGCTTCCCGATCAGATCAGCGAGCGCATCGAGCCTGGCGGACAACGCTTCAATTTCACTCGCCTGCACCAAGCCGAGATGGCGCTCGGGAAACGGACGCGCCGCGGTTGATAGCGCGCCAAGCAACTCGATCCCAGGCGGCAGGCTCGCGGCGATCATCTGCGCGTGGCCCGGCCCCGCAACCCGGTTGGCGAAGACGCCCGCAAAGGACAAGGCGCGATATTCCTTCAGTCCCTTGGCGACGGCACCGAAGGTCTCGGCCATGGCGGCGGCGTCGATCACTGCGGCCACCGGCAGGCCGAAGGTCGCGGCAAGGTCGGCCGAACTCGGTTCGCCGTCGTACAAACCCATCGCCCCTTCCACCAGGATCAGGTCGGCGTCGCGCGCCGCCGCATAGAGAAAGTCGCGCGAGCTGTCGATTCCGACCATCCAGCAATCGAGGTTATATACCGGCGCGCCGCTCGCCGCCTCGAGCAGGGTGGGGTCGAGGAAATCGGGCCCGGTCTTGAACACCCGCACGCGCCGCCCGGCGCGCACATGGTGGCGCGCGAGCGCGGCAGTAACCGTCGTTTTGCCCTGTCCGGACGCGCAGCCGGCGATCAGCAGCGCCGGACAGGAGAGCGGGGCGGGAGCGGTGCTCATTTGCCGTGCCATCAGTGCGGTACGAACAAAATGCGGCCGGCGGCTTCGATCCGCGCGACGCGATGACCGAACGCTGCCGACAGTCCGTCTTCGATCATCACCTCGGCAATCGGCCCGTGCCGCACCGTGCCCTGCGGCGTGAGCAAAAGGGCATGACTGGCAAAGCGCGCTGCAAGGTTGAGGTCGTGCACTGTGAACAGCACGCCCTTGGCGCAAGCGCTCGCCAGTTTGACCAGATGCTCCATCACCATCAGCTGGTGATGCAGATCGAGGTGCGACACGGGCTCGTCGAGCAAAAGCAGCGGCGCATCCTGAGCCAAGAGTGCCGCAAGCGCCACGCGCTGACGTTCGCCGCCGGAGAGCGTCAGCACATCGCGCCGCTCGAATCCAGCGAGGTCGACCACCCTGAGCGCAGCCAATGCGGTCTCGCGCTCGCGCTCGCCTTCCCATTGCCAGCGCGAGAGATAGGGATGGCGGCCCAACATCACGGTTTCCAGTACGCTCGCGCTGAAAGCGTCGTGAAGCGTCTGCGGCAGGAACCCGCGCTGCTGCGCGGCCTCGGCCGCCGGCCAGTCGACCAGCGCCCTGCCGGCCAGGCGCAGTGCGCCGTCCTGCGGCTCGCGCAGACCGACTGCGGTGTGCAAAAAGGTGGACTTGCCCGCGCCATTGGGTCCGAGCATGCACCACACTTCGCCAGCGCCCAGTCGGAAGCTTAAATCGCCCACCAAGGTGCGCCCGCCCACGCGCAGCGACAGATTTTGCGCTTCAAGCAACGGCGCTATCATGTCGCCGCCTCCCTTTTTGCTGTGCCTATTCCCCGTCTGCGCTGTCGGCGGCCGAAGGCATTCGCGGCCGGTCGCATCCCAGGCCTGCGGCCATGACCCCTCTCCCTGCTCATGCCTTCCCCGGACTGCGCATCAGCAACAATATGAACACCGGTACTCCAACGAGCGCCGTGATCACACCGACCGGCAATTGCTGCGGCGCGAGCAGGCTACGCGCTGCGGTGTCCGCCAGCAGCAGCAGCGTGCCGCCGGCCAATGCGCTCGCCGGCAGCAGTATGCGCTGATCGTTGCCCAGCGCGAGGCGCAGCGCATGCGGTACCACCAGCCCGACGAAGCCGATTGCCCCCGCGGTGGTCACGGCGAGCGCCGTCGCCACGGAAGCAACCACAAACAGCATGCGGCGCAGCGGCGCCACACGGACGCCAAGCGCATGCGCGAGTGCCTCGCCGCGCAGGAGCACATTGAGATCGCGCGCCGCCGGATAGGTCACGGCAAGCGCGACCGCCAGCACGAGCATCGCGGGGGCCCAGGATTGCGCGCCGTTCAGGTCGCCCATCAGCCAGAACAGCATGCCGCGCAGCCTGGGCTCAGGCGCCAGGGTAAGCATCAGGGTGATCATGGCCCCCCAGCCGGCGCTCATGATCACCCCGGTAAGCAGCAGGCGCGGCGCGGCGTCGACCGCGCTGAACATCGGCCGGCTGGCGAAGTGACGCCGGCCGAGCGCGAACACCAGCATGATCGCAACCAGCGCGCCGCCGGCCGCGCCGAGATTTACCGCGAACGCACCGAGCCCGGCGAACATGGCGCCGAGTGCGCCGACCGCCGCCCCGCCCTACAGGCCGAGCACGTAGGGATCGGCAAGCGGGTTTCGCAGCAGCACCTGCATCAGCGCGCCTGCGAGCGCCAGCAGGCCGCCGACGGAAAACGCAGCCAGCGCGCGCGGCAGCCGCAAGCGCATGACGATCTCGCCGGCGACGCCGTCACCGGGGGAAATCAGCGCATGCAGCAGATCGACCGGCGCCAAGTGCGCACTGCCGCTGGCGAGCGCAAGCGCGAAAGCGGCGAATACGGCTCCGGCAAGCGCGAGCCAGATGAGTAGCGTTCGGCGCAAATGTGTTCCTCCGGTTATTTCCAACGGTAGGCTGCGGTAACCAGGAAATTGCGTCCGGCCATGGGGTAGGCATTGAACGAGGTGCCGGCAGCGTTGCGTATGGCATAGGTGTAATACTTTTTGTATGTCAGGTTATTCCCCGTCAGTGCGAAAGTCCACGGCCCGGCGACGCGGGTCAACTTGGCGTCGACAGTAACGAAGGAAGGCATCTGCCCGGGATAGGTATTCGTCTGATCGTTGTCGAAATACTGCTTGCCGACGTATCCGAGCTGACCGCTCAAGTGTGTCTTTTCGGCCACTTGCCAACTGACGCTCAACTTGGCTGAATTGCGCGGCACCAGCGGCACGTTCTTGCCGCTCAAGTCAACGCTAATCGGATTGAAGTTTGAATCGAACCCGTTGTATATGCCCTGGCGGAATACCGCGCGCGCATAGGTATAACTGCCGAACAGTTCGACGCCCTCGCTGAGCTTGCGGCTGCCCTCCAGTTCCATCCCTTCGCGCCGTGTCGGCGACAGGTTCATGTTGGTGAAGGTGACCGCATTGAAGTGGATTTCGTTGTGCAGATCCATGCGATACAGGCTCGCGCGCATCCGGCCGTTGGAGGTTTTGTACTCCAAACCGATTTCGTGGTCGAGCGAGGTTTGCGGTTCGAGCGGCGTGATGGCCGAACTGCAAGCGAAAGTGACGGGATCGCAGACGCCGAATTGGTTGTAGATCTCATCCACCGTGGCAACGCGAAAACTCGCGCCGACCTTGCCGTATACCGCCAAGGCTGGAGTGAAATTGTGCCGCAGTGCCGCGTCCCACGCGCGCGGACTGCGCGTCTGCGACGCGTTCGCGGCGCTTTGCGGATTAGCGCGATCGTTGGCGACAATCTCGTAAGACTGCACACGCACTCCGAGCGTAAGTTTGGTCGCATCGCCAATCGCAGTGCTGTTCTGAGCATAGAAGGCGCGGTCTTTTTGCGTCGCCGCCAGATTGACCAACGGGGCGCCCAGCGTCGCTAACGTGGCGGAACGAAGCGAAACGTAATCCCACAGATCGGCATCCATGCCGAAAACAAGCGTGTTATCGCGCCCAAGCAGCCGATACGGAAATTTGGCCCGCGGGTTGAATGCCCACACGTTGCTGCGGGTGTCGAGGTACGTGCTCTGGCTGTCGAAGAATGCATCGCGCTTGATATCACGATAGGACAGGTCGGCAGCGAGTTCGACGGCGTCGAATTCGTAGCGGCCGGAGAGTGCACCCTGCGCGCCCTCGCGCGTACTGTAATCGTTCGGCGTGGCAGTACCGCGCGGATCAGTTTCCAGTTGCGCCGCAGTACGCGGCCCCGGCAGGCGCAGACGCTGATTGTCCAGCCCGAACTTGAATACCAGGCCTGCACGTTCCCCGGTCCAGCGCAAATCGCCCAGCACGTTGCCCTGCTCCAGGCGGTTGTTGGCCCGGTAGTTGTCGGTGTTGTCTTGGCTCGCGTGGAGCGCGAAGCCGGTATTGTTCCCGGCGAGATTGAAACCGGCGTGCACCCCGGTGGTATTGTAGGTGCCATAGTCCGACGAGACGTTCGCGCTCTTTTCACCGGCGATGGGCGAGCGGGTGATGATGTTGATGGTGCCGCCGGTTGCGCCCCCGCCGTACAGTACGGCCCCGCCGCCGCGCTCGATTTCCACGCGCTCGATGGCGTCGAGCGGAATCGACGACCATCTTACGGCCGTCAGCTCGATGTCATCCATGCGTTGGCCGTCGAGCAGCACCAATGTATTCTGGTCACCGCTCATCCCGAAACCGCGCATGTCGATTGAAACATCCGGACTGCCGCTGCTGTCGCGCGTGTTTATTCCAGCATAGCGTGACAGCAAATCCGGAAGATTCGTCGCCGCGCTGTTTGCGATCTGTTCTCGGGTAATGACCGTTACCCCGATCGGAAATTCGAGTTGTTTTTCCGGAAAGCGCGTCGCGGTGACCACCACCGCGTCTTCCTGTGCAAATACCTGCGTCGCCAGCGCAAGCGTAATGACGCCAATGACTGATTTGGATAGCATAGAATTCCCCCCGCCGCCGGCGTCCCCGCAGACGGCACAACCCCAATAACCAAGGAAACGCGGGGGAGATCAGAACCGAGACCGGCGCACCGCTTCCCCGCAGTGTTTCCACCTGTCGCGCAAGGCCGGTCTCCGGGCTCGTGGGATCGGGTCTGTCGCCTTCCCGCAAGCGCTTCTCTTGCAGTGGCGTCGTGACAGACCCGCACTCACATACCGTTGCGGGGGCAGCACAGGCTTGAGCGCAGCTACACGCCGTACCTGTTTCCCGTTTCACCCGTCTGCGGGAAGCGCAGGCGGACACCTCGAACGAGTAACGCGATGTTACACGCTATCGCGACTAAGCGGAATTCGATTGCGCGCAGCCAAGACGGCTCGGCACACGCGCGCGAATGCGGCGCACCCGATTCGTCCGCGCTTACCGCTCGCGCCGCGGAGGGTAAGTCAAGCAACAGGGATCCGGACAATCCTGAATCGGGTCAACCAAATAAAGCGGCTTATTCATCATGGAAAGAGCTTTGAGAGTTGCCTGTTATTACTTGACTTGTCACGATTTATGAAATTATAGTGTGGCGATGGACGCGGAATTCGACACCCTCGACGGCAAGATCGACCAGTTCTTGCAGTTGTGCCAGCGGCTGAAGAGCGAAAACAAAGAATTGAGGCTGCAACTGGTATCGGCGCAGAACGACGTCAAGCTTCTCGAAGGCAAGGTCGCCGGCGCCAAGACCCGCCTTGAAGCGCTGTTGCACCAGATCCCGGAATGAGCACGAAACCCAAGACTTTGGACGTGAGCATTCTCGGGCGCAATTACCGGGTCACCTGTGCCGACGACGAACGCGAAGCACTGCTCGCCGCGGTCGCGTATGTAGACAAGAAAATGACCGAAATCAAGGCGGCGAGCAAGGTCGCCGGCGTCGAGCGCATTGCGGTCATGGCCGCGCTCAATATCGCCAATGAACTGCTCTCGATCAAAATCGGCAGCGGCTTTGACATGGCTGAATTAAAGCGTAGAATGAATTCAGTGCAGTCGAAGCTTGATCAGGCGTTGTCGCAGCAGGATTCCCTGTTCTAGATCGCGCCCAAGCGGGCCAGACCGCAATAAGTTTCCCTGCGATGCTCGTTAAGGCCATATATTCCTTGAGCCAATATATGTGCTGGGGTCGCGGACCATAGCGCCGCTTTTGTGCGCGTCCCTTCGCCTAGTGCGACTGTGGATGTACCTACGGCGGCCGGGATGCGACCACTCTGGACTGCAGGTTCAGAGGATGCGGGTCTGACGGCATTTGCGGGGAATCCAATTCGTTATCGATCGCAGACCAAATCGCAGACGCAGGGTCTGCGATTTTTGTTTGCGGAGTTCCATTCGTAGGGTTCCACTCAATGCGCTACTGGCTGATGAAGTCCGAGCCCGACGAGTTCAGCATCGACGACCTGGCGCGCGCGTCGCGGCACGGCAGTCCCTGGTTCGGCGTGCGCAATTACCAGGCGCGCAATTTAATGCGCGACCAGATGCAAAGCGGCGACCAGGTGCTGTTCTATCATTCCAGCTGCGCGGAGCCGGGCATCGCCGGCCTCGCCGAAGTCTGCGCCAAGGCGTATCCGGATGCGACCCAGTTCGACCCGAACAGCAAGTATTACGACGCCAAGGCCACGCGCGACCAGCCGCGCTGGGTCAACGTCGACGTGAGGTTCGTCAGAAAAACCCGGCTCCTCGGTCTGGCCGAACTGCGCCGGCACAAGGAATTGGCCGGCATGCGCCTGCTCGCGCGCGGCAACCGCCTGTCGATAACCCCAGTGGATCCGGATGAATGGAAGTTCATCACCACCAAACTGCTCAAATAAAATGGCCAAGCTGAAAAATGACACCCTGATCCGCGCGCTCCTGCGCCAGCCGACCGAGTACACGCCGGTATGGCTGATGCGCCAGGCCGGCCGCTACCTGCCGGAATACAACCAGACGCGCAGCCGCGCCGGCAGCTTCCTCGGCCTATGCAAGAACCCAGGCTATGCCACCGAGGTCACGCTGCAACCGCTGGCGCGGTTCGAACTCGACGCCGCCATTTTGTTCTCCGACATACTAACCGTGCCCGACGCCATGGGCCTGGGACTGTACTTCGCCGAAGGCGAAGGGCCGAAGTTCGAACGACCGCTGCGCGACGAATGGGCGATCCGCGATCTGGCGGTGCCCGACCCGGGCGCCGAATTGCGCTATGTGCTCGACGCGGTCAGCGAAATCCGGCGCGCGCTCGGCGGCAGCGTACCGCTGATCGGCTTCGCCGGCAGCCCCTACACGCTCGCCTGCTACATGGTGGAGGGCGGCGCGAGCGACGATTTCCGCACCGTCAAGACCATGCTCTATGCGCGGCCCGACTTGCTCCATCGCATTCTCGAAGTCACTGCACAGTCCGTGACCCATTATCTCAACGCTCAGATCGAGGCCGGTGCGCAAGCGGTGATGATCTTCGACACCTGGGGCGGAAACCTGTCGCATGCGGCCTACCGTGAATTTTCGCTCGCTTATATGCAGCGCATCATCGCTGGCCTCAAGCGCGAGCACGCGGGCGCGCGCATTCCGGCCGTTGTGTTTACCAAAGGCTGCGGCAACTGGCTGGAGGATATCGCCGCCATCGGCTGCGATGCGGTCGGACTCGACTGGAGCGTGGATATCGCCCAAGCGCGCGCGCGCATCGGCAGTCGTGTTGCGCTGCAGGGCAATCTTGATCCCGCGGTGTTGTTCGCGCCCCCAGAAGTGGTACAGCGCGAAGCCGAAAAAATCCTCGCTGCCTTTGGTCATGGCAGCGGACATGTATTCAATCTCGGCCACGGCATTTCCCAGTTCACGCCAGCGGAAGCGGTCAAAAATCTGGTCGATTGCGTGCACCGATCGAGTCTGCGCTACCACGGCGGCAGCGCGGACAGCCGCGCCAGCTAAGGCGTTCCGCCGGTTCCACGAACTGCGACTTATGCACACCATCCTGCCTCGCCGTCATTTCCGCAGCTAGCGCCGGGCGCGCGCGCGCGAGATAATGCAATATGATGTTTTCAAATACAAATATGCCTAGCTGCAATTTTGGGCAAGAGCGGAAATTCCTTATGGCAAAGATGGTTACACTAATATTGCAGAGTTATTCACAAAATTATCCACAAAATTTGTGCACAACCCGACTTCCCCTTTGGTAATAGGGTGATGCGCTGGTTTCAAGATAATTCGCTTCATATTATTCACGTAGCTCCCTCAGGTATTTTTTTTTCCTTTGGCAGCAAATGAACATCCTGCGCGTCGCACTCGACCTGCCGCTGCCGCGCGTGTTCGATTACCTCTGTGACGAAGCGACGGCTGCCGATATCGGCATGCGTGTGCTGGTGCCGTTCGGCAATAAGCACGCGGTCGGAGTGATTGTCGGCCTCGCGGACCACTCGGATGTCGAGCGCGGAAAATTGAAGGTCGCACTGCGCATCCTGCGCGACACACCGGCGCTGGCGCGCGACTGGCTGGAATTGGCGCAATTCTGCAGCGGCTACTATCACCGGCCGCTGGGCGAAGTCATTTTTAACGGATTGCCGCGGCAACTGCGCCAAGCAGGCGCCACGCCGGCACTCAAACAGTCAATCGCTTATCGCATCAGCGCCAGCGGGCGCGAAGCGCTGGCGCAGCTGCCCGTGCGCGCTAAGGTGAAGCGCACGCTGCTGCAGACGCTGCTGCAATCCGAGTGCGCCGAAGAGTTGCTGCTGACGCAAAGCCCGAGCGCGAAAAAAGCGCTGGCCGAACTCGGCAACGCCGGTTGGATCGAGCGCTATCAAGCTTCGGCTGCGCCCCGTAGCAGCCGTTTCGTCGAGAAATTTCCGCTCAACGCCGAACAGCGGCAGGCTCTGCAGCAAATCGAAGACGCCGGCCCCGGCTACGGGGTTTTCCTGCTGCATGGCATCACCGGCAGCGGCAAGACCGAGATCTATCTGCGCCTTATCGCCGGCGCGCTGGCGGCCGGCAAACAGGCGTTGGTGCTGGTGCCGGAGATCAATCTCACGCCGCGCCTGATGCAGGAGTTCAGCCAGCGTTTTCCCGATACGGCGCTGGTCAGTCTGCACAGCGGTCTCGCCGACGGCGAGCGCACCCAGCACTGGCTGCAGGCGCAAAGCGGCGCGGCAGCGATCGTGCTCGGCACCCGGCTCGCGGCATTCGTGCCCTTGCCAAAACTCGCGCTGATCGTGGTGGACGAGGAACAGGATGCCTCGTTCAAGCAGCAAGACGGGTTGCGCTACTCGGCGCGCGACGTAGCGATCTTCCGCGCGCGCCAGGCGGATATACCGATAGTGCTCGGCTCGGCCACGCCGGCGCTGGAGACCTATGCGCATGCCCTGTCCGGCCATTACCGGCTGCTGCGGCTGGAGCAGCGCGCCGTGCCGCAGGCGCAATTGCCACTGGTGCACACCGTGGACATGCGCAAACACAAGCTCGAAGACGGGCTTGCGCCGCCGGTGGTGCAAGCGCTGCAGGACTGCCTCGCGCGCGGCGAGCAAAGCCTGGTATTTCTGAACCGCCGCGGTTACGCGCCGGTACTGATGTGCCCGGCCTGCGACTGGGTGAGCGGCTGCAAGCGCTGCTCGACCCGCATGGTGCTGCATCTGGCCGACAGGCAACTGCGTTGCCATCATTGCGGTGCGAGCGCGCCTATCCCGCGCCATTGCCCGAACTGCGGCAATGCGGATATCCACCCCTTCGGCCGCGGCACGCAGCGGCTGGAAGCGACGCTGTCCGCGCGCTTCCCGCAGGCGCGCGTCCTGCGCGTCGATAGGGACAGCACCCGTTACAAGGGCAGCTTTGCGCGCATGCTCGGGGATATACACGGTGGCCGCGCGGACATCCTGGTCGGCACCCAGATACTGGCGAAGGGACACGACTTTCCCAATCTGACCCTGGTCGCCGTGCTCAACGCCGACAGCGCGCTATATTCCGCCGACTATCGCGCGCCGGAACGCCTGTTCGCGCAGCTGGTGCAGGTCGCCGGACGCGCCGGGCGCGCCGGCCTGCCCGGCGAAGTTTTGATCCAGACGCAATATCCGCGCCATCCTTTGTATCTGGCGCTGGCGCAGCACGATTACCCCGGTTTCGCGCGTGCGCTGCTCGCCGAGCGCGAGCAAGCCGGTTTCCCGCCCTACGTGTTCGAAGCGGTACTGCGCGCCGAAGCCGATGAACTCAAGGCCGCGCTCGTGTTCCTGCGCGAGGCGACCGCGCTGGCGGGCCCGCCCCCGGCCGGCATCACACTCTACGATGCCGTGCCGATGAGCGTGGTGCGGCTGGCCGAGCGCGAGCGCGCGCAGCTGCTGGTGCAGTCCGCCTCGCGCAAGACGCTGCAGATCTACCTCGCCGCCTGGAGCGCAAAGTTATACGCCGCCCCCCAGCGTGCAGTGCGCTGGCATCTGGACGTGGATCCGACCGAGTTTTGACGCTGCGCGAGGCGGCCGGCAGGAAATCCTGGCCACCGCTTGCCGGCCGCAAAAGCGGCGCTGCCCCGGATTGCGCCGGCCGGTCGAGCGGACCCCTCCTGGCTTCAAGGTATAATACGCAACTTTTTTCTCCGCAACCCCCTCCCTCTTGTCCGCTGAAATAAAGTCGCATCTGACCGAACTGCTGACGCAGTCGCTGGCGCGCGTGGCGCCCCAATCGCCGGCGTCGGTAATCGCGCTCGAGCGCCCGAAGCAGGCCGCGCACGGCGATTGGGCATGCAACGTCGCCATGCAACTGGCGAAACAGCTCAAGCGCAATCCGCGCGAACTGGCGCAGGCGCTGATCACCGGTCTGCCCGCCTCGCCCTGGCTGGATAGTGCGGAACTCGCCGGACCCGGCTTCATCAATCTGCGCCTTAAACCGGCAGCCAAGCTGGAGGCGATCCGCACGGCGCTTGCCGCCGGCGCGCGTTACGGCCGCGCCGGCGCCGGCCGCGGTCGGACTATCCTGGTCGAATTCGTTTCCGCCAATCCCACCGGGCCGCTGCATGTGGGGCACGGCCGCCAGGCGGCACTGGGCGATGCGATCTCGTCACTGCTCGAAGCGCAAAACTGGAAGGTGACGCGCGAGTTCTATTACAACGATGCCGGCGTGCAGATCGACAATCTGGCGCTGTCGGTGCAGGCGCGCGCGCGCGAACAGCGCGGCGAGGCGGTGAGCTTCCCCGAATCGGGCTATCACGGCGAATACATACGCGAGATCGCCGCGGACTATCTCGCCCACGGTGGCGATCCAGACGATCTCGCGGCAGCGCGAAAATTCGCGGTAGCCGCGCTGCGGCGCGAGCAGGACGAGGATCTCAAGGCGTTCGGCGTCAAATTCGACAGTTACTACCTCGAGTCCTCGCTCTATTCCGAAGGCAAGGTCGAGGCGACGGTCCGTGCGCTGACTGCCTCGGGCAAGACCTACGAACAGGAAGGCGCGCTGTGGCTCAGGACCACCGACTTCGGCGACGACAAGGACCGCGTGATGCGCAAGTCCGACGGCAGCCACACCTATTT
>DAIDTN010000175.1 GCA_027457185.1 Burkholderiales bacterium
ATGATGGACGGCAGCCTGCGCGACGACGGCAAGACCATCGCCGATTACGACTACAACGTCGATGTGACGCGCAAGGTGGTCGGAGCGGCGCACAGGATAGGCGTCACGGTCGAGGGCGAGCTCGGCTGCCTCGGTTCGCTCGAGACCATGAAGGGCGACAAAGAGGACGGCCACGGCGCCGAAGGGACGATGACGCGCGAAATGCTGCTGACCGACCCGGACCAGGCCGCGGATTTCGTCAAGAAAACCCAGCTTGATGCGCTCGCGATTGCCATCGGCACTTCGCACGGCGCCTACAAGTTCACGCGCAAGCCCACCGGCGACATCCTCGCGATCGAGCGCATCAAGCAGATCAACAAGCGCATTCCGAACACGCACCTGGTGATGCACGGCTCGTCCTCTGTGCCGCAGGAGCTGCTCGCGATCATCCGCGCCAACGGCGGCGAGATGAAGGAAACCTACGGCGTGCCGGTGGAGGAGATCCAGGAAGGCATCAAGCACGGTGTGCGCAAGATCAACATCGACACCGACATTCGGCTGGCCATGACCGCCGCGATTCGCAAGTTCCTCAACGAGAACAAGAGCGCGTTCGACCCGCGCGACTTCCTCAAGCCCGCGCGTGCTGCCGCCAAGGCGCTGTGCAAGCAGCGCTACGAGCAGTTCGGTTGCGCCGGCATGGCATCGAAAATCAATCCGTTGCCGCTGGAAACCATGGCGCGACGCTACGGCAAGGGCGAACTCGCGCAAGTCGTGAAATGAGTACGGCCGCATGAGCAGGGAGCAGGGGCCCCGCTTTGCGGGGATGCGACCGGCCGCGATTGCGGCCAGACGCGGAGGTTGCAATAGGGAACATTCTGAAAGAATGCATCGTTCGATGCAGGTAGCGAGAGGGCAAGAAACATGAGCGTCGTGGGGATAGTCATGGGCAGCACGTCCGACTGGGACGTGATGAACGAAGCGGCGCAGCAACTCAAGGATTTCGGCGTTGCGTACGAGGCCAGGGCATTGTCGGCACACCGCACCCCGGCCGAGCTCGAGGCCTGGATCAAGGATATGGAGGGCCGCGGCTGCAAGGCGTTCATCGCCGGCGCGGGCGGCGCCGCGCATCTCGCCGGCGTGGTCGCGGCGCAGACGCTGCTGCCGGTGCTGGGCGTGCCCATCCCGTCGAAATACCTGAAAGGCCTGGATTCGCTGCTGTCGATCGTGCAGATGCCCAAGGGCGTACCGGTCGCGACCTTCGCCATCGGCGAGGCCGGCGCGGCCAATGCCGGGCTGTTCGTCGTAGCGATGCTCGCGTCTACGGATGCGTCGCTCCAAGGCAAGCTCGCCGCGTACCGCGCGAAGCAGGCCGAAACCGTAAAGAACGCAAAACTACCGGAACTGTGAAATGACCACGCTGCTGACGACCGACATCAAGAGCCTGCCCTTCCTGCACCGCGGCAAGGTGCGCGACATCTATGCCGTGGGCGAGGACAAGCTGCTGGTGATACAGACCGACCGCCTGTCCGCCTTCGACGTCATACTCGACGATCCGATCCCGGGCAAGGGCGAGGTGCTCACCGCCCTGTCGAATTTCTGGTTCGGCAAGCTCGGCCACCTCGTGCCCAACCATATGACCGGCATAGACCCGGAATCCGTAGTGAGCGGTGAGGCCGAGCGCGCGCAGGTGCGCGGCCGCGCCATGGTGGTGAAAAAATTCAAGCCGCTGTCGATCGAGGCAATCGTGCGCGGTTACATCATCGGCTCGGGCTGGAAGGACTACCAGCAGACCGGTAGTCTGTGCGGCATCGCGCTGCCTGCGGGCCTGAAGGAAGCTCAGAAGCTGCCGCAGACCCTGTTCACGCCCTCGACCAAGGCCCCAGCCGGGCATCACGACGAGAACATCTCATTCGCCGAGGCCGAGCAGCGCGTGGGCAAGGAGGCGGCGCGCCAGGTGCGCGATGCGGCGATTTCGCTCTACACCCATGCGGCGGAATACGCAGCGACGCGCGGCATCATCATCGCCGACACCAAGTTCGAATTCGGCACCGACGCCCAGGGCAAGGTCTACCTGATCGACGAGATCATGACCTCCGACTCATCGCGTTTCTGGCCGATGGCCGAATACAAGGTCGGCATGAGTCCGCCCTCGTTCGACAAGCAGTTCGTGCGCGACTGGCTGGAGAAGCAGCCCTGGAACAAGAAGGCGCCGGCGCCGCGCCTGCCGGCGGACATCATTGCCAGGACTGCCGACAAATACCGCGAAGCGCTGCGGTTGCTCACCAGCTGATTTTCCCTTTGCCGCGGCACTCCACTGGGCGCCGCGGCGGAGGCGAACAAAGAGCTTTCGTGCCCGCCGTCCCCACCGCGTCAGAGATCGAACTCGCTGCCGCGATCCTGAGGGCGGGAGGATTGGTGGCCTTTCCAACCGAAACCGTCTACGGCCTCGGCGCCGATGGCGGCAACCCGGCCGCAGTGGCCAAGATTTTTGCGGCCAAGGGCCGGCCGCAGGACCATCCTCTGATCGTGCATGTCGGCAGCATCGACTCGTTGCCGTTGTGGGCGGCGGAAATTCCCGCGGCCGCGCACAAGCTGGCCGCGGCATTCTGGCCCGGTCCGCTCACGCTTATTCTCAAGCGCGCCGCCGGCGTATCCGATTGCGTCACCGGCGGCCAGGACACGGTGGGCCTGCGCATCCCCGGGCATCCCGTGGCGCTGGAATTATTGCGGGCCTTTACCGGGGAGGCGGGCGGACATCGCTACAGCGGCATCGCCGCGCCCTCGGCCAACAAGTTCGGCCGCATCAGTCCGACCACCGCTGAACACGTGCGCGCCGAGCTCGGCGCCGCCGTGGACGCCGTGCTCGATGGCGGTGACTGCGAAGTCGGCATCGAATCGACGATTGTCGACCTGTCGCGCGGACGCGCGGTGCTGCTGCGCCCCGGGCAGATCACGCCGGCGCAGATCGCCGCGGTCCTCGGCGCCGAAGTGGATCTGCCGGATGCCGCCGCGCCGCGCGCGCCGGGCACGCTCGAAAGCCACTATGCGCCGCGCACGCCGCTGCATCTGGTGCTTGCGGCGGAACTGCCCGCGCGGCTGGCAGCGCTGCGCGGACGCAAGGTCGCCGTGCTCGCGCGCGCGGAAGCCCCTTCCGGGCTGCAACACGTCCACTGGCAGGCGGCGCCGCGCGCGGTAGCCGCTTACGCGCACGAACTCTACGCCAGCCTGCGTCGCCTCGACGAGCTGGCTTGCGAACTGATCCTGGTGGAGGCGCCGCCGGCGGTGCCGGAGTGGCAGGGCGTGAACGACCGGCTCAGGCGGGCGGCGTCGACTTGATCCGGCTGCGGGGCACCAGGCGCGCAACGCTGTGGCCACTGCATCACATCGCGCTGCGCGCGATGTGAGCCTGCGCCGCAAAGGTCGTCCAGTTCAGTGTAACTACGTTGCGCCCGCGGTTCTATTGACTTTGCGGTCTAGCAGGCGCGCAAAGTTGTCGAGCGAAATCAAGTGGGCGTAGATCCGCCCCATCACGCCTTTCTTGATCAGGTTCTTGTGCTGGGCGGCGTTGAGAACCGCGAGCTTCTTCTCCTCCACGCGGTACATGCCGGTCAGATTCATCGCCGCTCCGGCCTTGGTCTGCGCCTGCATCGCGAACGGCTCGAGCAGCGCATAATCGGCGAGGATGCCGGACATCTCGCGGCTGCGCTCCAGGTCTGCCTCGTATTCCTGCAACAGTTTTTCGATCGGCTCCCACTTCGGCAGTGCTTTACCTTCCGCGTCGAACAGGGTTTCGCCCTGGTCGTCGAGGTACGCCTTTTCGACACAGATGAGGCGGTCTGCCTGCTCCGCCTTTTTCACCTTTATCCGCGCCATGCAGAAGGGGTAGCGTCGCACGTAGGCCGGCAGGTAGACGTTCCGGTCCCAGGCGCCGTTCGCGAGGAACAGGTTCTCGCCGTTGCTGAGGCCCAGCACCGCCACCGGTGCGTAGGTCTTGCCTTTGTCGCCGCTGGTAAACACCAGAGGGTAATCGCGGCAGGCGGGCGAGAACTCGCTGTAGCTGATCGGGATGGCGTTGAGGTCGCTGCAAAACGCGGGCACGACGCCCGGCGCAGGCAGCTTCACCCGGTTGTTTTTGTGCAGCGCTACGATTTCCTTGTAGCCGAAGGGCGGCGTGATCTGCATGCAGGCTCCGGATCGCAGCGAATTGAACGTCCGGGCATGATAGCCCCGTCCAAGCATGGATCGCAATCGACGCATTGTCGCCGGTCCGGAATAGGGCTAAAATCCGCACCTCCACGGGGTGGTAGCTCAGCTGGGAGAGCGCCGCGTTCGCAATGCGGAGGTCGGGAGTTCGATCCTCCTCCACTCCACAAATTCTATTCAGCCCGTTGATCCGACGGGCTTTCAGCCGCGCAGTAACCCAATTCCAACGTGAGCGCGTATGAAAAATGATTGCGGCACTTTAGAATTGAACTCGCGTATCGACTTGCGGTCGTAGGTTTGCATTGGAGTGGCTCATGCCGCGCAATGCATCGCGCAGTGAAGGACTATTGCCCCGCGCCCGGAATTGTCGTAGATTGCCCGGTCGCTGGCGAATAATATGGTTCGAAATTCCGTCGATTTGCTGTGAATAAAACCGCTGCTCTATTTTTGCCACGCTTTCGGTGCGCGTTGGCCGACTTCGCGCTGACGCTAGCTTACGTTCGGCGGCGCGGACCTGCGATCGCAGTTTGTCGAAGGACGTTGGTAAACTCGCGGACTCCGGTTCTGCAACGGGTAGCTCGCATCGCGACGCACGCGGCGTGGCCGTTCGCGCTGTGCTGCGCGCTGGCAGCCTGCAGTGTCGGCCCGCCCTATGTCAAGCCTGGCGCGCCCGAGATCGGGCGCTATACCGCGTCGCCGTTGCCGAGCACGCTTGCCGCGCCGGAGAGCGGCGCCGGCGGCCAGCGGCTCGATTACGGTGCGCCCCTGGCGCCGCGCTGGTGGAACCAGTTCGGTTCGCCCGCGCTCGACCGCCTGATGGCGCAGGCGCTGCAGCACAATACCGGACTGCAGGCCGCGCAGCACACGCTCGAGCAGGCGCGCTACGAGTTCAAGGCGGCGCAGGGAGTCTTCTATCCCCAGGTGTCGCTCGACGCGGGTGCAGAGCGCGTGCGCAGCTCGGGGGCGAGCTCCGGCGGGCTCACCAAGCCTCTTCTGTACGACATGTACACGGGGCAGTTCAGCGTAAGCTACTACCCGGACGCCTTCGGCCTGAACCGGCTGGTAGCGCAAAACGCCCAGGCGCAGGTCGACGTGGCGCACGAGCAGCTGCGCGCGGCGCAACTCGTCATCGAAGGTAATGTCGCCAACGCCGCGATCGGGCTGGCGGCGCTGGACGAGCAGATCGAGGCGACCAAGAAGAGCATCGCCGACGAACAGGCGGTGCTCGAACTGATCCGTGGCCAGTACTCGGCCGGCGCGGTGGCGCAGCTCCAGGTCGCGACCCAGGAGAGCGAGCTGTCGGGCACCGAGGCCCAGCTTCCGGCCCTGCAGCTCGCGCGCGACCGGACGCGCCACTTGCTCGCCACTTATTTAGGCGTGTTTCCGTCGCAGGCCGACGGCATGGCGATTCCGCGGCTCTCGGAACTGAATCTGCCGCCGACCCTGCCGGTGAGCCTGCCCGCGACGCTGGTGCGCGCGCGTCCCGACGTGCGCGCCGCGGAGGCGCAACTGCGCTCCGCCAATGCACAGGTCGGCGAGGCGGTCGCGCGCCTTTACCCGGACCTCCAGCTGAGCGCCGGCATCGGCCAGCAAAGCAATCGCTGGGGTGCGTTCTTCGACCCGGCGAGCCGCATCTGGAGCCTGGCGGCGGCCGCGGCGGCGCCGATCTTCGACGGCGGCACGCTGCGCGCACAGCAACACGCTGCCGAGGCCGCCTACGGCGCAGTGTTCGCGAATTATCGCGGCGCAGTGCTTACGGCGTTTCGCGACGTGGCCGATGCGCTGCGGGCGCTGCAACGCGACGCCGACGCGCTGCAGGCGCGTTCGCGCGCCCTGCATGCGGCGCAGACCGGCTTCGATCTGGCGCACAGCCAGTACGAGGCCGGCGCGGTCAACTACCTCGGCCTTCTGACGAGCGAAGGGCAGTACCAGAACGCCCGCGGCGCCTACATCGCCGCCGAGGCGCAGCGCTACACGGACAGTGTCGGCCTGTATGTCGCGCTCGGCGGCAGCGAGGTCGATGCGTGCGCCGAGGGCGCCTCCCCGGCGGGCAAGCCTGCCGCAATCCAGGAGAACTGATCGATGGCCCAATCCAACGTCCGCGTCGTCGTCGTCAGCGTGATCGCCGTCGCCCTCGGGCTCGCCGCACTGTTCGGCTACAAGGGCCTGCAGGACCGGCGCACGCATGCCGCGCAGGCGCATCATGGTGCGTTCGCGGTGAGCGTTTCCACCGCACCGGTGCAATCCGTGTCGTGGCAGCGCCGGATCAACGCGGTCGCGAGTCTGGTAGCGCTGCAAGGCGTGCATCTCACTCCGCAGCTGCCCGGCCAGGTGACCGCCCTGTATTTTCATTCCGGGCAATACGTGCGCAAAGGCGAGCGGCTGCTGCAGCTGGACGATTCCAACCAGCTCGTCCAACTCGCGAGCGACCGCGCCGCTGTCGAGCTGGCGCAGGCCAACTACGAGCGCGCGCAGCGCCTGTTTCGCACCCACGCGGCCAGCGAAGCCGACGTGCAGGCCACGCATGCGAGCTATCAGACCGCCAGCGCTGCGGTCGCCGGGGACCGGGCGACGCTCGCCAAGCTCGCGCTGAGCGCGCCTTTTTCCGGGTGGCTGGGGGTGCGCGAAGTCAGCCTCGGGCAGTACCTGTCGAGCAGCACCGAGATCGCGGCGCTGAATGTCTGGGATCCGCTGCGCGTGCAGTTCGCGCTGCCGCAGAGCCAGATGGCGCTGATCCAGGTCGGTCAGACCGTGCGCATCGGCGTCGACGCCTTTCCCGGACAGCATTTCATCGCCAGGGTGACGGCGCTCGGCTCCGAGGTCGACGCCAGCTCGCGCAACATCACGGTCGAGGCGAAACTGCCCAACCCGAAGCACCTGCTGCGTCCCGGAATGTTCGCGCAGGCGGTACTGCTCGTCGGCGCGCCGCAGACGGTTCTGGCCGTCCCGACCGGGGCCGTCACCTACAACACCTATGGCGATTTCGTCTATCGCGTCGAGACGCGCGGCGGCGAGCAGGTGGCGGTGGCGACGCCGGTGCACACCGGCGAGACGCGCGACGGGCTCACCCAGGTCCTGAGCGGCCTCAAGGCGGGCGAACCGGTGGTGTCGGCGGGGCAGCTCAAGCTGCATGACGGCGCGCCGGTGCGCCTCGAGCACGGCGCCGGGCACTGAGAACAGGCATGCGCTTCACCGATCTCTTCATCCGCCGGCCGGTCCTCGCGACCGCCCTCAATCTCATCATCCTGCTGCTCGGCCTGCGCGCGTGGATGGCGATGACAGTCGAGCAGTACCCCCAGGTCAGCAGCACGCTCGTGTCGGTCACCACGGCCTATCCAGGCGCCGACCCGAGCACCGTGCAGGGCTTCGTCACGGCGCGCCTCGAGCAGGCGATCGCCGCGGCGCCGGGAATCGATTACATGACCGCGAGCAGCGCGCAGAGCCTGTCGTCGATTACCGCGTACATGAAGCTCAATTACGACCCCAACGCCGCGGTGGCGCAGATCATGGCCAAGGTGCAGCAGGTGCAGAACCAGCTGCCGCCGGGCACCCAGGCGCCGGTGATCAACGAGACGGTGGGCGACCAGACCGCGCTCATGTATCTCGCGTTCTACAGCAAGACGTTGTCGCAGCAGCAGGTGAACGACTACGTGCTGCGCGTGGTGCAGCCCAAGATACAGGGCGTGGCCGGGGTGGGGCAGGCGCAGATCGTGCCGGCGGGCACCGGGCCGAGCGGCAACAGCTACGTGATGCGCGCCTGGCTCGACCCCGCGCGGCTCGCCGCGCTGAACCTTACGCCGGCCGACGTCGAGCGGGCCCTGGTGGCGAACAACTTCATCAGTACGGTGGGGCGAACCAAATCCGGCGACATCGCGCGCACAATCACGGCGCAGACTTCGCTCGACGACGCGCAGGCGTTCCGCGACTTGGTGGTCAAGCGCAGCGGCGGCACCCTGATCCGCCTCGGCGACATCGCCAAGGTCGAGCTGGGTGCGCAAAATTACAATCAGGCCGTGTACTACAACGGCACGCCGGGGGTGTTCGTCGGCGTGTTTCCGACCCCGGGCGCCAACGCGCTGACCGTGGGCGAGGGCGTGCACCGCGCGTTTGCGCAGCTCGGTGCGACTCTGCCACCGGGCATCAAGGAGGTCATTCCTTATGACGCCAGCGAATATATTCACCGCTCGATCGACGAGGTGATGTTCACTATCGGCGTGACGCTGGCGGTGGTGGTGCTGGTGATCTTCATGTTTCTCGGCTCGCTGCGCTCGCTGCTGATTCCGGCGGTGGCGATCCCGCTGTCCATCGTCGGCGCCGGTATGTTCATGGTCGCTGTAGGCTACAGCATCAACCTGCTCACGCTGCTCGCGGTGGTGCTCGCGATCGGGCTGGTGGTCGATGATGCGATCATCGTGGTCGAGAATGTGCACCGTCACATCGAGGACGGGCGCACGCCGCGCGAGGCGGCGATCGAGGGCGCGCGCGAGCTCGCCGCCCCGATCATCGTCATGGCCACCACGCTCGCCGCGGTGTTCGCCCCCATCGGGCTCACCGGCGGGCTCACCGGGAGCCTGTTCTCGGAGTTCGCCTTCACGCTGGTGTTCACGGTGGCGATCTCCGCGGTGGTGGCGCTCACGCTCTCGCCGATGCTGTCCTCGCGCGTCCTGCAGCACACCCCGCCGCGCTGCCTGGCGCACGCGCTCGAGGCGGGCTACGTGCGGCTGCGCAATGTTTACGATCGCTCGCTCGCGTCCGTGCTGCGTCATCGCGCGGCGGTGCTGGTGTCGCGGCGGGTGTGTTCGCCGCGATACCGTTCATGTTCCTCGGCACGCCGAGCGAGCTCGCGCCCACCGAGGACCAGGGTCTCATCCTGGTCTCGGCCACCGGGCCCGCCACCGCGACGCTGCACTACCTCGACAGGTACGCGGCGCAAATCCGCAGCATCTTCGACGGTTTTCCGCAGACCAAGCAGGTGTTTCAGATCAACGGCCTCGCCCTCGGGGGCGGAGGCGGAAACAACGCCATGATCGCGGGAATGAAGCTGGTCGACTGGAGCAAGCGCTCGAAGAGCCAGATGCAGCTGCTGCCGCGCGTGCAGGCCAAGCTCAACGCGATCACGGGGGTGCAGGCGGCCGGCTTCGAGAAGCCGTCGCTGCCGGGCTCGCCCACCGGCTTCCCGGTGCAGTTCGTGCTCACCTCGAGCGGGCAGTACCGCAATATCGATCAGGTCACCGACGCTTTCATCGCCAAGGCGATGCAAAGCGGCGAGTTCGCGTTCCTTACCAAGGACCTGCGCTACGACAATCCGCAGGTGCTGGTGACGATCGACCGCAGCCTCGCGGGCGAGCTCGGCATCAGCATGGCCGACCTCGGCAGCAATCTCGCCCCCTTGCTGAGTGGCAACTATGTCAACCGCTTCAATCTGAACGGCCGCAGCTACAAGGTGATCCCCCAGGTGCCCGACCGCTTCCGCGCCGATCCGGCGCAGCTGCGCGACTACTACGTGCGCGACACTGCCGGACAGCTCATCCCGCTGTCCACGCTGATCTCGGTGCAGACCCGCGTCACGCCCGAATTTCTGCCGCAGATGCAGCAGCTCAACTCGGCGACCGTCGAAGGCGTGTTGGCGCCCGGCGTCACGCTGGGGCAGGCGCTCCAGTATCTCGAGGCGCTGGCGCACAAGGAACTGCCCGCCGGCTTCAGCTTCGACTACGCCGGCCAGTCGCGCCAGTACGTCGAGCAGGGCAACACCTTCCTGGTGACCTTCGGGCTCTCGATCCTGCTCGTGTACCTGCTGCTCGCGGCGCAGTTCGAGAGTTTCCGCGACCCGCTGATCGTGATGGTGACGGTGCCAATGGCCATCTCCGGCGCGCTGGTGTTCCTGTACCTGGGCGCGGCGACGCTCAACATCTACACCGAAGTCGGGCTGGTCACGCTCATCGGCCTGATTACGAAGCAGGGTATCCTGATTGTGCAGTTCGCCAACGTCATCCAGGAAACCGAAGGACTGGATCGCGCCGCTGCGGTGCAGAAGGCTTCGAGCATCCGGCTGCGGCCGATCCTGATGACCACCGGCGCGATGGTGTTCGGCGCCGTGCCGCTCATCCTCGCCGCGGGTCCGGGCTCGGTGAGCCGCTTCGACATGGGGCTGGTCATCGCCTCGGGACTGGCGATCGGCGCCCTGTTCTCCCTTTATGTGGTGCCGGCGATCTATACCTACCTGGCGGCGGACAAGTCCGCGGCGCGTGCCGAGCCGGTGCCCGAGGCTTCGCGCTAGAAGTGTCTGAATCGCCGCTCCATTGACCGAAGGCGCGGATATTGCCGGACCGCATCGCCTTGCAAGCGGCGGGAAGTTCCGCGATAGTACGGCGTCGAACCCACGCGATCACCGGCCGATTGCATATGCGACGACTCTGGACGACCCTTGCTTTTCTGGCGGCGGCCGCGCTGTTAAACGGCTGCGCGGTGATCACTGCGCCTTATCATGCAGCCAAGGATGTGATCGGGGGCAGCGTGTGGGTCGTGAAGAAGACCTATGTGGTCGTCGCGGGCACCACCAAGACAATCTACAGGATCGGCCAATACACCTTCGAAGTGGTCAAGGCGCCCATCGACTGGGCGCTGACTCACGAGGAAATCCAGAGCATCGACGGTCTTCCCGTCAGGGACGCGATCCGGCAGGGCCGGGTGAAGAGCGCTCCCTACGTGGTCGGCGGCAAGCGCTACGTACCGATGTCGGTCGAGGAGGCAAAGAATTACCGGGAAGAGGGGCTGGCATCGTGGTACGGATACGAGAGCGGCAGGATGACCGCCGACGGAGAAGCGTTCAATCCCAACGGCCTGACAGCAGCGCACAAATATCTGCCGATCCCGATGTTTGTAAAGGTGACAGACCTCGAAAACGGGAAATCCGTGATCGTGCGGGTGAATGATCGCGGTCCTTTTCCGAGCGCGCACAATGCCAAGTCGGGCGAGAGGATTATCGATCTCAGCATGGGTGCGGCCAAGAGGCTGGGGTTTTACCGCAAGGGAACGGCGCGAGTCCGGGTGGAGGCGATACAAGTACGGGAAGAGTAGGCGATTGTGCCGCGCATACACCCCGCAACGGCGCAAAAAAAGGCGGATGGTCTAAGGATAGACCACCCGCCGAGTAGCGGCGTGAAGCGTTGCTAAAGGGAGGAAAGCAACACTATGGGGGAAACGCTGCTGAGCAAAATATAGCAAGCCGCATTGCTCGAAATTGTAATGCTTTGTAAGGATTTGTAATCGGCGGCTACTTTACCAGACGCTTGCGGATCGCCAGCAATTCCCGCCGGCGCCCGGCATCGGGCTTGGGATAGGCCATATGCAGGCCGCCGAGCGTGTCGACCACGATCTTGGAAATGATCAGGCGCGCATTCTCCTTGTCGTCGGCGGGAACGGCATACCAGGGCGCGTGGCGCGTGCTGGTTGCGCTCAGGCATTCCTCGTAGGCGCGCATGTACTGTTTCCAGAACTTCCTCTCCTCGATGTCGGCGAGGCTGAATTTCCAGTTCTTGTCCGGCGTGTCGATGCGCGCAAGAAAGCGCTTGCGCTGTTCTTCCTCGGAAAGATGGAGGAAAAACTTGATGATGCGCGTGCCGTTGCGGTACAGGTGGCTTTCCAGGTCCACGATGGAGCGATAGCGTTCGCGCCAGATCGTTTTCTCGTCGAGCAGCTCCGCCGGCAAGCCTTGGCTGTGCAGGATCTCCGGATGCACACGAACGATCAGCACCTCCTCGTAATAGGAGCGGTTGAATATGCCGATGCGGCCGCGCTCCGGCAGCGCCTGGGTGGTGCGCCAGAGAAAATCGTGATCCAGTTCCGTCGCGCTCGGATGTTTGAAGCTGAACACCTGGCAGCCCTGCGGGTTGATGCCCGACATCACGTGGCGGATCGCGCCGTCCTTCCCGGCGGCGTCCATCGCCTGGAAAATCAGCAGCAAGGCGTAGCGGTTGGAGGCATAGTGCAGGCGTTGCAGCGAGGCGAGCTGCTCCACCTGCCGCGCGAGGAACTGATGATACTGCTGCTTTGACTTGTACTCGGGCTTGACCAGCGTCGGCCACTTTTTCAGGCTGATTGCTTTTCCCGGCGGCACGCGGAAATCATCGGAATCCAGTTTCATGCGGCTCCCTTCGCTCGTCTTGGTTGGCGCCGGCTCGATTCGCTTGCGCAATGCAACGCGCTGCGCTGATGCGCGCTGGCGGCATCCGCTACCCGGCACATTCTCCCCTAAAACGCCAGGCTCTGGTAAGGTGGCAATTCGTTCATAACCAGAGCGGCCGGAACACCCGCGCTCGGGGGAGGCCGGCGCATGCGCCGCAACACCGTCAGCCGCACCGGATTGCTGATTTTCGCCATTGCCGGCCTGATGGTTCTGGGGCTGTGGGCGGCAATCGCGACGGCGCTGCATGCTGCCGAGCGCGAGGCCATAACGCGGGTGAACACCGAGGATCGCAATCTCGCGCGCAGCCTGGCGGAGCACCTGGCGTCCTCGGTGCGGGCCATAGACCTGGTACTGCTGCACTTGCAGGCAGACTGGGCCGAGGGCGTCGTGCGTTTCGCCGACCATGTGGTGCAGGAGCAAGGGCACCTCAAGCGCGAACATGTTTCCCAGGTCCTCGTGGCCGACGCAGACGGCCATATTGTCTACAGCAGCTTGCCCGGCTTCGTCGGCGCCGACGTCTCGGACCGGCCGTTTTTCAAAGTCAACAAAGCATCCGGCTCGCGCGATTTGCACATCAGCGCCCCCGTGCTCGATCCGGGATTGGGCCAATGGACGATCAAATTCACTCGCGCCACGTATGACAATCACGGGCGCTTCGCCGGCATGCTCGGTCTGTTCGTTCCGCCCCCGAGTTTGGAGCGGATCTACAACGACATGGAGCTCGGTGCCGGGGCGATTATCACTTTGGCGCGTGCCGACGGGCAGATCCTGGCCCGCTCGCGCGATCTCGCCAAGATGTCCAGCGTCTCGCTGGCCGCGAGC
>DAIDTN010000176.1 GCA_027457185.1 Burkholderiales bacterium
TTCCTGTTCCTGCTCCGCTCGCGCGCGAGCGCGAGCAAGCTGAAACCGCGACCGCCATCGCCATCGCAGACCGGGCACGCGCGGAGCAGGAAGCCGCGCAGCGTGCGTACGAACGCAGCGAGGCTGAAGCGCGCGCAAGGCAGCAGGCCGAGGACGCAATCGTGCTGGAGCACCGCGCTGAAGCGGCGGCGAAATCGCGGGCCGAGGCGGAAGCGCAGGCGAGCACCGCGATGCGTGCGCGCGAAAGCGAAGAACGGGCGCTGGCAGCAGCGGCGGCGGCAAGCGCCGAAGCCACCGCGGCGCAGCTAGCCCTGGCGCGCGAGCGCGCCGAAGACGAACGCCGTTTGCACGCGGCGGCGCAGGCGCGGCTCGCCGCGGAAGAACATGCCGAAACGCTCGCGAGCGAGTGTGCGCACGCCGCTGCCGTCGCGGCCGAAGCCGCGCGTCAGCGCGCCCAGCGCGATACGGAGGCGTGAGCGGCCGCCGCGCGGCGCGCAGGCGAAGAGCGTGCGGCGGCCGGACAAGCGCGCGCAAGGGAAGCCGCCGAGCGCGCGGCCGGTGACCAGGCGCAACGGCGTGCCGAACAGCAGCGCGAGCTGCAGTTGCTTGCCGAAGAGCGCGAGACGGCGGAACTGGCGGCAATCCAGGCGGCTGCGGCGCGCGCGCATGCTGAAACCGCAGCACAGAACGCGGCCGACGCCGCGCTTGCGGCGATGGAGCGCGAGCGAAACAAAGCGGCTGCGCGCGCGGCAGGCGAGCGCCGGGCCGAGGATCGAGCCAGGGCGAGGCTCGAATCGGAGCAGCGGCTCGCCGAGACCGCGAGAAGGAAGCTGCTCGCGGAGGAAGCGGCGCTCGCCTCGGCCGCGGAGCGGGCGCGGCTCGAAGGTGAAACCGCCGCGCTGGCACAGCAGCGGCGCGCGGATGCGGCCCGACGCGCGCTGGCCGCGGGCGAGCGCAGGCAGCTCAGGCTCGCGCGCGTCGCTTCGAACTGGCACGAACTATCGCGGCCGTTGGTCCTGGCCGCGGTCGCGTTCGCACTCGGAATCGGCATGGCCGCGCTGTGGCCGCAAGCCGTTATCCGGAACGCCGGGGAATCGCCCCGCGCTGCGGTAACGGTTCAGGACAGGACGGCTGCACGGCTGCCGGCTGCAGACGGCGTGCTGGCGTTGAAAATCGACGCAGATTCGGCAGCATTCGCGGCGCGCGTGGCATCCAGGCACCGCTCTGCGCACTGAACTCGGGGCGCGGTTTTGGAATTGCCGAAACGGCCCTTGTGTTTATGGCAAAGGAGTTGCGCGCACCAGTCAGCTTCCTGCCGGCGCGCGCGCAAAGCGCAGGCACAACTGCAGCAGTTCGTCCCAGACGTCGCCTCGGGCCAGGCCCTTGACCGTGCGATCGATGCGCGCGGCGTGGCGCAGCGCCCGGGCGAGCGCCGCGTACTTGAGCCGGCGCGCGGCGTCGGCCACCAGTTGCTGGTGTGTCGTGCCCCAGATGCGGTTGTTGCGGTAGAGCTGCTGCGGGTCTGTACCCGCAGCCATGCCGGCCTGCACCTTGGCCACGGCGCGGATCTCCTCGGACAGCACCCAGAGCAATTTGGGCGGAGCCTCGCCTTCGCTCCTGAGGCCGTCGAGCATGCGCGCGAGGCGCGCCGTGTCGCCCGCGAGCATCGCCTCGTTCAGCTTGAACGCGTCATAGCGCGCGACATTGAGCACGGCGCCGCGCACCGCTTCGAAGGCGAGCTCGCCCGGCGCAAACAGGAGCCCTAGCTTCTGGATCTCCTGGTGTGCGGCGAGCAGGTTGCCCTCGACGCTGTCGGCGAGGAATTGCAGCGTGTCGCGGTCGGCTTTCTGCTTTTGCCGCGCCAGGCGCGCCGCGATCCATTGCGGCAATTGCGCGCGCTCCACCTGGAACGTATTGATCAGCACGCCGTTGTGCGTCAGCGCCTTGAACCACGCGGTGTCCTGGGCTCTGCGGTCCAGTTTGGGCAGGGTCACGATGGTGAGCACGTCCGCGACCAGCGCAGAGCAGTACTGCACGATCGCGGCCGCGCCCTCGGTGCCGGGCTTTCCGCCGGGGACGCGCAGTTCGATCAGTTTTTTCGACGAGAACAGCGACAGGTTGGCGCCGGTCGCCGCGAGCAGATTCCAGTCGAAGCTGCGCTCGGCTGCTAGCACCTCGCGCTCGGCGTAACCCTGGGAGCGCGCCTTGGCGCGGATGGCGTCGGCCGCCTCGAGCGATTGCAGCGGCTCGTCGCCGTGGATGACGTACAAGGGGGCCAGACTGCGCGCGAGGTGGCGTTCCAGCTCTTCAGCGCGCAGTTGCATTGGCTTTGGCGGGCTCGAACGAGATCGGCTCCGCCGGCGCGGCGGCGAGGCGGCGCAGGATCTGCTGCACCATGTCGCTTTGCATGTCGCGGTACAGCAGCGCTTCCTCCGATTCCTTCGCCAGCACCTGCGTGCCGGAGTAGGAGATGTCGCGCGTGAGCCGGATTTCGCTCTGCGGCAGGTAGTCGCGGCCCTTCGCGTCGCGCACGCGGAACTTCAGGCGATAGCGCAGCTGCAATTCAGCCACCTGGCCGCTGGCGTCGAACGACAGGATGTTCTTGCTGCGCTCTTCCGAGGTCACGCTGAAAACCGCCTGTGCCTTGGCGGCGCTGTCCACCAGCCGGGTGCTGGTTCCGGCGATGATGTTGCGCTTCAACTCGGTTCCCAGCGGCGAGTATGCGGGCATGTCGACGTAGAGAGTCTCGAACGGCAGCTTGGCCTGGCCGCGCAGCTGGAAGCCGCAGGCGGCGGTCACCAGACCCAGCACTATGATCGCCAAAATGCGCATCGCAGGCTCCCCGCTCAAATGACCACGTTCACCAGCCGGCCTGGCACGACGACGATTTTTTTCACCTTCTGGCCGGCGATGAATTTTTGCACCTGCTCATTCGCGATTGCGGCGGCTTCCACCGTGTCCTTGCCGGCGGTCTTGGCGACGCGGATGTTGCCGCGCAGCTTGCCGTTGACCTGCACCACCAATTCGATCTCGTCCTGCTCCAGCGCGGATTCGTCGACTTCCGGCCATGGCGCATCGAGGATATCTCCAGCATAGCCGAGTTTTCGCCACAGTTCGTGGCTGATGTGCGGCGTGATCGGATACAGCGTCCGCAGCAGGATGCCGAAGCACTCGTGCAGCGCGCGTGCGGGAACCTCGCTTGCGCGGTTTTCCGCGGCGGCATCGGGTTTGTCGAATCCCAACGGGTTGTAAAGTGCGTTCAGCATTTTCATCGCGGCCGAAGCGACCGTGTTGAATTGCTTACGCTGGATGTCGTAAGTGGCTTGCTTGAGCAGCATGTGCACTTCTCGGCGCAATGCCGCATGTTTGGGCAGAGCTTTGGCAAAGTCCTGCGGGTACGCATACGTCGAAAAATTCCCCGACCGTTTCCTGGATTCGTCCTCCAACACGCCGCGGTAGTCGTATGCGAACGCCCACAGGCGTTTGAGGAATCGGTACGAACCCTCCACCCCGGAGTCGGACCACTCCAGCGTCTGCTCCGGCGGGCTGGCGAACATCATGAAAAAGCGCGCGGTGTCGGCGCCGTAGGTTTCGATCAGCGCCTGCGGATCGACGCCGTTGTTTTTCGATTTTGACATGGTGCCGATGCCGCCGGATTCCACCGCCTCGCCGTCGGCCTTGAGTACGGCCCCGGCGCGCTGGCCCTTGTCGTCCAGGCGCCATTCGATTTCGGACGGATTGTAGTAGGCGACGCGCCCGGCGCCGCTTTTGCGAAAGTAGATTTCGTTCAGCACCATGCCCTGGGTGAGCAGGTTGGCGAACGGCTCCTCGAACTCGACCAGATCGAGGTCGCGCATCACCTTGGTCCAGAAGCGCGAATACAGGAGATGCAGGATGGCGTGCTCGATGCCGCCGATGTACTGGTCCACCGGCAGCCAGTAATTGACGCGCGCATCCACCATCTGCGCCGCGCCCGGGCAGGCATAGCGGATGTAATACCAGGACGAATCGACGAAGGTGTCCATGGTGTCGGTCTCGCGCCGCGCGGGTTTGCCGCAGCGTGGGCAGGCGCAGTCGAGAAACGCGCGGTGCTTGGCGAGCGGGTTGCCCGAGCCATCGGGCACCAGGTCCTCGGGCAGGGTCACCGGCAGGTCTTTGTCGGGGACGGGCACCGCGCCGCAATCCTTGCAGTGGATGATGGGAATCGGCGTGCCCCAATAGCGCTGGCGCGAAATGCCCCAGTCGCGCAGGCGCCATACCACCTGTTTGTCGCCCAGGCCCTTGGCGCGCAGGTCGGCGGCAATGGCGTCGGTCGCCTCGGCGTAGGCCAGGCCGTCGTACTTGCCCGAATTGATGCAGGTACCGTATTCGGCGTACTCGGGCCGCCACGGCTCGGGCACGGCATCGCCCGCAGGAGTGCGGATCACGCATTTGATCGGCAGTCTGTATTTCAGCGCGAAGGCGTAGTCGCGCTCGTCGTGCCCGGGCACTCCCATCACCGCGCCTTCGCCGTAGCTCATCAGCACGTAATTGCCGACCCACACCGGGATCTGTTCGCCCGAGATCGGATGGGTTACCGTAAGGCCGGTGGGCACGCCTTTCTTTTCCTGCAGCGCGATATCGGCTTCCTGCACGCCGCCGCGCTTGCACTCTTCGATGAACGCGGCGAGCCGGGCATTGTTCCTGGCGGCGTGGGTCGCGAGCGGATGTTCCGCCGCAACGGCGCAGAAGGTCACGCCCATGATGGTGTCGGCGCGCGTGGTGAACACTTTGAGCAGCTTTTGTTCGCCGCCAAGGCTGTAGGGAAAACCGAAATTCACGCCGTGGCTCTTGCCGATCCAGTTGGCCTGCATGGTCTTCACGCGCTCGGGCCAGCCGGGCAGGGTAGCGAGGGCGGCGAGCAACTCTTCGGCGTAAGCGGTGATCTTCATGTAGTACATCGGGATCTCGCGCTTTTCCACCAGGGCGCCGGTGCGCCAGCCGCAGCCGTCTATGACCTGCTCGGTGGCGAGCACGGTCTGGTCCACCGGGTCCCAGTTGACGGTGCCGGTCTTCAGGTACATCAGCCCTTTTTCGAGCATGCGCAGGAACAGCCACTGGTTCCATTTGTAGTATTCGGGCCGGCAGGTCGTGACTTCGCGCGACCAGTCGAGGGCGAAACCCAGCGACTGGAGCTGCTTTTTCATGTAGGCGATGTTGTCGTAGGTCCATTTGGCCGGCGGCACGCCGTTGGCCATCGCCGCGTTCTCGGCCGGCAGGCCGAACGCATCCCAACCCATGGGTTGCAGCACGTTGCAGCCGCGCATGCGGTGAAAGCGCGTGAGTGCGTCGCCTATGGTGTAATTCCTTACATGCCCCATGTGCAGCTTGCCCGAGGGATACGGGAACATCGACAGGCAATAGTATTTCGGACGGCCGCTCGTTCCCGACGGCTCCTCGACGGCCAGAAATGCCCGGGTCTTTTCCCAATGCTTCTGGACGGCGCGTTCTATGGTCTCGGCGTGGTACTGGGCTTGCATGGGCGTTTCGCTGTGTGAGGATGAATGCATTATACAAGCCCGCCCCGCGCTCCAGACTGAAACGCGCGGGGCCGCGAAATCCCCGGCTGTCCCGAGTCGCGGCTGCGGTAGAATCGCGTTTCGAAAAAAAGCCCGCCGCACGATGTCGCTACTCGCCAATCTCAATCCGGAACAGCTCGCCGCCGTCACCCTGCCGAACCAGTCGGCGCTGATCCTGGCGGGTGCCGGCTCGGGCAAGACGCGCGTGCTCACCACGCGCATCGCCTGGCTGATCCAGACCGGCAACGTCAGCCCGGCCGGCGTGCTCGCGGTCACGTTCACCAACAAGGCGGCGAAGGAAATGCTCACGCGCATCTCCGCCATGCTGCCGATCTCCACTCGCGGCATGTGGGTGGGCACCTTCCACGGCTTGTGCAATCGCCTGCTGCGCGCGCACTTTCGCGACGCGGGGCTGCCGCAGCTGTTCCAGATCCTCGACTCGGCCGACCAGCTGTCGCTGGTGAAGCGCGTGCTGAAGGGGATGAACGTGGACGAGGACCGCTTTCCGCCGAAACAGGTACAGCATTACATCAACGCCAACAAGGAAGAAGGCAGGCGCGCGAGCGAGGCCGAGGCCTACGACGAGTTCAGCCGCCGCTACGCCGAGATCTACGCTGCCTACGACGAACAATGCCAGCGCGAGGGCGTGGTCGACTTCGCCGAGCTGCTGCTGCGCAGCTTCGAGCTGCTGTCGAAAAACGAAATCCTGCGCGAGCACTACCGCGCGCGTTTCCACCATATCCTGGTGGACGAATTCCAGGACACCAACCGGCTGCAGTACCGCTGGTTGAAGCTCCTCACCGGGCCGGGCAGCGTGATTTTCGCGGTCGGCGACGACGCCCAGTCGATCTACGCCTTCCGCGGTGCGAACGTGGGCAACATGGCCGATTTCGAGCGCGACTTCCACGTCGAGAACGTGATTCGCCTGGAGCAGAACTACCGCTCGCACGGCAACATCCTCGACGCGGCCAACGCGCTTATTTCGAACAACCGCAAGCGCCTGGGCAAGAACCTGTGGACCGCCGCCGGGCACGGCGAGCCGCTGCGCATTTACGAAGCGCAGACCGACGGCTACGAAGCGCACTGGCTGGCCGAGGAAGTCGAGGCGCTCAACCGCGACGGCTTGGCGCGGCGCGAGATCGGCGTGCTCTACCGGTCGAATGCGCAGTCGCGCATCCTCGAGCATGCGCTGTTCTCGGCCGGCATTCCCTACCGCGTCTATGGGGGCCTGCGCTTTTTCGAGCGCATGGAGGTCAAGCACGCGCTCGCCTATCTGCGCCTGATCGCCAGCTCCGAGGACGACAGCGCCTTTCTGCGCGTGGTCAATTTTCCCGCGCGCGGCATCGGCGCTCGCTCGCTCGAAGCGCTGCAGGAGGCGGCACGCGCCGGCAATACCAGCCTGTACAACGCGGTGCCGCAGCTGGGCGGCAAGGCGGGCAATGCCCTCGGCGCCTTCGTCGCCATGATCGCGACTTTGCGCAAGGAAGCCGAAGGCCTCGCGCTGCCCGAGATCGTCGAGCACATGCTGGCGAAGTCCGGGCTGCTGGCGCATTTTCAGGCGGAGAAGGACGGCGCCGACCGGCTCGAGAACCTGCAGGAATTGGTCAATGCGGCGGCGCTGTTCGTGCAGGAGCAGGAGGAACCCGTGGCGCAGCAGGAACTGACTGCGTTCCTCGCGCACGCGGCGCTCGAGGCGGGCGAGCACCAGGCGGGCGAGGGCTCGGACGCACTGCAGCTGATGACGGTGCATTCGGCCAAGGGCCTGGAGTTCCAGGCGGTGTTCGTCACCGGGCTGGAAGAGGGTCTGTTCCCGCATGAGCAGAGCCGCAACGAGGACGACGGCCTGGAGGAGGAGCGGCGCCTGATGTATGTCGCGATCACGCGCGCGCGCTCGCGCCTGTACCTATCGTTTGCGCAGAACCGCATGCTGCACGGGCAGACGCGCTACAACGTCGCCTCGCGCTTCTTGGACGAAATACCCGCCGGCCTGGTGAAATGGCTGACGCCGCGCTTGGGCAGCCAGCCGCTGCCGCAGCCGGTGCTGGCTTCGGCGCGGGACGCTGCAATACCCAAGGCCTTGCCGCGCGCGACCCAGATGGGCTGGCGCATCGGCCAGAACGTGGTCCACGCGAAATTCGGCCAGGGCGTGATCGTCGATACCGAAGGGCAGGGACCGGATGCGCGCCTGCAGATCAATTTCGGCCGCCAGGGGATGAAATGGCTGGCGCTGGAATACGCCAAACTGAGCGCCGCCTGAAGCGGCATCGGGACTAGCTGTAGGAGGGGCGCCCTCGCCCCGACCGGTGCCAAAATCGAAGACTGATCGGCCCGAGGGCGGGCCTCCCACTTCAATCGCTGCCTGGATCCGCGAACAGGGACAACTGGGTCGCGAGCGACAGTACCATTTGCTCCACCGCGCGTTTGGCTTCGGCCAGGGTTTTCGCCTCGCCCGCGCGGCTGCCCGCCTGCCAGCGGTAGACGCCGTCCCACTGTCCGCGCTCGCCCAGCTGCACCGTGCCCAGCCGTTCTTTGCCTTGCCAGTAGCCGTGCGACTGGTAACCGCGCTCCCACAGCGGCCTCGCCTTGCTCGTTTTTCTCGCGCTCTTCTTCGCCATGGCTTCTAGCTTACCAAAGTGCTCCCTGCGCTACCACCCGGTGGCGCGCGAAGCGCCCGGCGGCGGACCCGGCAGGTACTCCGGCAATCGTGCCGCCGGATGCGTCCCACGGGGACTTTCCCGTCTCCCGTCCAGCGGGACCGAGGAAGCGGG
>DAIDTN010000177.1 GCA_027457185.1 Burkholderiales bacterium
GGCGGCGCCCTTGGTGAAAATGCCGCCGCCAAGGCGCGCGAAGATGGAGATCAGCGAGCCGCCGAATCCGAGGCCGATCAGCGGTTTGATCACCTCGCTCAGTGCCTGCCCGTTGCCGGCGGCGTTTGCGGTGAGCAGCACGTAATAGCCGGTCACGCCGAGGAGACCGAGGCCGACTACCAGGAGGCCAGTGATGGCGCCGCCGCGAAAGGCCACGGTGAGCGCCTCGTTCAGACCGGTGCGCGCCGCCTCGGCGGTGCGCACATTGGCGCGCACCGATACGTTCATGCCGATGAAGCCGGTCGCGCCCGAGAGCACCGCGCCGATGACGAACGCGATTGCCGTTGCCGCGCCCAGAAAGATCCAGATGAGCACGGCTAGGACCACGCCGACGATGGCGATGGCGGTGTACTGCTTTTTCAGGTAGGCGGAAGCGCCTTCCTGAATTGCCGCGGCGATTTCGCGCATGCGCTCGTTGCCCGCGGGCTGAGCCAGTATCCAATTGATCGACCAGCCGCCGTAGAGCAGCGCGAACACGCCGCACGCAAGTGCAAACCCGAGTCCTGCATTCATAAAGCTTCTCCCCGAAAAAGGTCGGCCGCGACAGTCGGACCGTCAGTCTTTTGCAAACGCCGAATTGTAACAGGCTGCGCCCACCCAGGAACAGGGCGGGCGGAGCTTAATTTTTGTGCTTGCGCGGACGGCGCCCCGTCCGCGCGGATCCTCGATTGTGAACGGATGAAAAGCGCATCCGTTCACAATCAAGGATCTTGGATAAAAGCGACCCAAAATCGATCGTGCTTTTTTTGTCGATAACCGTGTTTTTGGTACGGATGCGCTTTTCATCTGTGCCAAAAACAAGGTTGGCGCGCAGAGCGCACAATGGTCGTTCTTGCTATGCGACGGCATAAGAGGCGCCGTATATAATAGGATCCGGTCGCAGATGGTCGCTGTTTAATCGATTCGAGGGAGCTGCCAGATTATGCCGTACGGGAAAGTCCTAGTCGCTCAGGGTGGCGGGCCGACCGCCGTCATCAACCAGTCGATGGCGGGCGTAGTCCTGGAAGCGCGCAAATTTCGCAACGTCGAGCTGGTCTACGGCGCCTATCACGGGGTATCGGGAATCATCCAGGAGGAGTTCCTCGACCTGACTCAGGAAACCAGCCACAACATCGAGATGGTGGCCGACACGCCCTCGTCTGCGCTCGGCTCGACGCGCGACAAACCCGACCTGCGCTACTGCCAGGAGATTTTCAAGGTGCTGAAGGCGCATGGCATCGGCTACTTCTTCTACATCGGCGGCAACGATTCGTCCGACACGGTCCGGATCGTCAGCGAAGAAGCCATGCGCGCGGACTACCCGCTGCGCTGCATCCACATACCCAAAACCATAGACAACGATCTGGTCGGCAACGATCACACGCCGGGTTTTCCGTCGGCCGCCCGCTTTGTCGTGCAGGCGTTCATGGGCGCCAACCTGGACAACGCGGCGCTGCCCGGCGTCTACCTGGCCGTGGTGATGGGCAGACACGCCGGCTTTCTGACTGCGGCGTCGGCGCTGGGAAAGAAGTTTCCCGACGACGGTCCGCACCTGATCTACATCCCGGAGCGCACCTTCAGCCTGGAAAAATTCATCGCGGACGTCAAGAGCGCGTACGACAAGTATGGCCGCTGCGTGATCGCCGCCTCCGAGGGCATTCACGACAGCCAGGGTAACCCCATCATTACCCAGTTGACCCGCCAGGTGGAGCGCGACGCACACGGCAATGTTCAACTTTCCGGCACCGGAGCCCTGACCGACCTGCTGTGCGACGAAATCAAGCGCAAACTGGGCATCAAGCGCGTGCGCGGCGACACCTTCGGCTATGTTCAGCGCTCGTTCATGGGCTGTGTCTCGGACGTCGATCAGCGCGAGGCGCGCGAAGTCGGCGAAAAAGCGGTGCAATACGCCATGTGGGGCAATCGCGACGGCTCCGTGGCGATCAAGCGCACCGGGTTTTACTCGGTCGACTACCAGTTGGTTCCACTCGAGTCCGTGGCCGGGAAGACGCGCGTCATGGAAGACGAATTCATCGCCTCCGGCGGAACCGATGTCACCGACGCCTACCGGCTTTATCTGCGCCCGCTGCTGGGCTCAGGCATGCCGGACGCCTATCGCTTGCGGCTGAACCGGGTCGACAAGATTCTCAATCCCGTGAAATAGAAGTTTGCGATTCAGCTTGCGCGGATGAGATGCTGTCACTGTCCACGTTGATTGAGCTTGAGCTTGCGCCGACGGCGCCCCGTCCGCGCGGACCCTCGATTGCGCACGGATGAAAAGCACATCCGTGCGCAATCGAGGATCTCGGATTAACGCCCCCGCACTGTCTTTATCCATAACCGTGATTTCTGAACGGATGGTTTTTCATCCGTTCAGAAATCACGGTTGGCGCGCAGAGCGCGCAATGACTGCTCTTCGCATGCGACGGCAACTGAGACGCCGTGGAAACAGCGGCTTGGACAAAGCCCTTCCGAAGCCGGCGCTCAATCCCCGAACGCGATTCCCATGTCCCTGCCGGTCTGAAGAGTGTCGCAGTCCAGCGGGACGCCCTTCATCCGGCCGGCGACGTCCTCGAGGGCGACGTAGTTCACGTTGGGAAACGCCAGGGCCACCATGACGCCCGATTGGTTCTCCGCCAGGGCGCGCACGGCAGCGGTGCCGAAGCGCAGCGCAGCCAGGCGATCGAAGGAGGTGGGGCTGCCGCCGCGCAGCAGATGGCCCAGCACGACCACGCGCGTATCTTTTTCCGTTCGATCCTGCAATACCCTGGCGATTCTTTCCCCGATCCCGCCCAGTCGTTCTGCGTGGCCGATCTCGGCCGGCTCCAGAATCTCGCGATGGCCGCCGGCGGGTTCGGCGCCCTCGGCCACGACGACGATGGAATACATGCGTCCCGCGCTGTCTCGTGCGCGGATCTTGGCGGCAACCTTGTCCAGATCGAAGGGGATTTCCGGAATCAGGATAGCCTGGACACTGCTGGCGATGCCCGCGTGCAGCGCGATCCAGCCGGCATAGCGCCCCATCACCTCCACCACCATCACCCGCTGATGACTTTCGGCCGTGCTGTGCAGTCGGTCCAGGCATTCGGTGGCGAAGGCCACCGCCGTGTCGAAACCGAAGGTCGTGAACGTCTTGTCCAGATCATTGTCGATGGTCTTGGGCACGCCGATGACGCGCAGACCCTTCAGGTGCAGCGCGTTGGCAATGGTGAGAGAGCCGTCGCCGCCGACCGATACCAGCGCATCCAATTCCTTCTTGGCGAAGAATTCCACGATCTCGTCCGTGCGGTCCACCTTGCGTATGCTTCCGTCCGGCATTTTCATCGGGAATTCCAGCGGGTTGCCCTTGTTGGTCGTGCCCAGAATCGTGCCCCCCTGGCTGGCGATCCCGCGCACGCTTTCCCGGGTGAGGCGGAACACGCCGCCCTCGGGATAGCGTTCGGGGAACAGTATCCCGTTGTATCCCTCGCGGATGCCGTAGCATTCCCAGCCGCGGTTGGCGGCGCCGATGACCACCGCGCGGATGACGGCATTCAGGCCCGGGGCGTCGCCACCCCCGGTGCAGATGGCAATGCGTCGGATGTGGCTGGACATGAGAATCCCTCGGTTAAGAGCTAAGGGGGATCGGAGGGGAGCCCAGGAATTCCTCGGCGCGTGCTATCCCTCTGCGCGTCTTTCCCCTACGCTCGTATTACTTAAGCGCAGTGAAAACGCGGTCGCGAATCTGCTCTACCGTGCCGGTGCCGGAGACCTTGCAGTGCCTGGGCGCCTGCGCATCGCCCCTGGCCTGCCAATTTGAATAGTATTCGATCAGCGGCTGGGTTTGCGCGTGATACACGTGCAGGCGCTCCTTGACGGTTTCGGGCCGATCGTCCGGGCGCAGGATCAGGGGTTCGCCGGTAAGGTCGTCTTTGTCCGCGACCTTGGGCGGATTGAACTTGACGTGGTAGCTGCGTCCGGAGGCCGGGTGTACGCGCCTGCCGCTCATGCGCTGGATAATTTCCTCGTCGGGAACGGCGATCTCGATCACGTAGTCGATATGCAAGCCTGCGTCTTTCATGGATTCGGCCTGCGCCAGGGTGCGCGGAAAGCCGTCGAACAGAAAGCCGCCGGCACAGTCGGGTTCAGCGATTCTGTGCTTCACCAGATCGAGGATGACTTCGTCCGAAACCAGTTGACCGGCGTCCATGAGTTTCTTCGCCTTCAGGCCGAGCTCAGTGCCGGCCTTGATCGCCGCGCGCAGCATGTCGCCGGTGGAGATCTGCGGGATGCCGTATTTTTTGCAAATGAAACTCGCCTGTGTTCCTTTGCCTGCGCCGGGCGGTCCCAACAGTATGAATCGCATTGTAAGCTCCTTGTAATCCTGGACAGCTGCTGGATCCCTGCATCCACCCTAGGCTGGACGCGCACTGGTGGCGAAGCTCAGGCGCACGCGCTCCAGGTCTTCCGCGGTATCCACGCCTGCTTCCGGCGTATGCTCGGTCACGGCAACCGCGATGCGGTACCCGTGCCAAAGCGCGCGCAACTGCTCCAGCGCTTCGAAGCGTTCGATCGCCGCCGGCTCCAGCCGGTGGTAAAGCTTCAGGAACCGGACGCGGTAGGCATAGATGCCGATATGACGGTAGCTTGGCAGCCCGGCCGGCAGCGCGCTTTGATTTAGCGCAAAACTATCTCGGGGATAGGGTATCGGCGCGCGGCTGAAATAAAGCGCGTGGCCGGAATGGTCGAGCACCACTTTCACCACGTTGGGATTGAGCAACGACTCGGTGTCGGTGATCGGGTGGCAGGCCGTGGCGATGCTCGACTCTGCGTCCCCAGCCAGCGATTGCGCCACCGCGCGGATCAGTTGCGGGGCGATAAGCGGCTCGTCGCCCTGCACGTTGACCACGATTTCGTCCTCGGCGAACCCCAGTTGCTGCGCCGCCTCGGCAATGCGGTCGGTGCCGGTGGCGTGATCGGCGCGCGTCATCAGCGCCTGGTGGCCGTAGCTTCGCACCGCGTCGAACACCTGCTGGTGGTCGGTCGCCACCCAGACCGCTTCGGCGCCGCTTTCGCGGGCGCGCTCGGCCACATGCACCACCATGGGTTTGCCGGCGATGTCGGCCAGCGGCTTGGCGTGCAGGCGGCTGGAAGCGTAGCGCGCGGGAATCACCACCTGGAAGGCGCCGGATCGACTCATGTTTGAGACAGCGGAAGGAAACAGGGCCTATAAATCAATGATTTTAGCTGATTGACCCGCTCTAGGGCGGAAATCGCGCCCGATAGGCGAGCAGGCAGGGCGCGACAGGCCTATAATTGGACCTTCGTTTCATCACTGCGGACCTGCCTGACAGGGCCGCCCAATCTGGTCACACGTGGACATATCAGCGAACTTATCCAGCGTTAATGCAGCTTTGCCCTCGCGCCTCCGACTGCAGGGTTTATGACCGTCGCCTCCTTTTCAGATCTTGGTCTGCTGCCGGAGTTGCTGCGCGCAGTCACCGACAAGGGTTACACCGAGCCTTCCCCGATTCAGGCGCAAGCCATCCCCGTGATCCTGCAGGGACTCGACGTCATGGGCGGCGCCCAGACCGGCACCGGCAAGACGGCAGGCTTTACCCTGCCGCTGTTGCAGCGGCTGGCGCCGCATGCCAACACCAGCGCTTCGCCCGCACGCCATCCGGTGCGCGCGCTGATCCTCACGCCGACGCGTGAGCTCGCCGCGCAGGTTGCCGAGAGTGTGCGCGACTACGGCAAGCACCTGGGGCTGCGTCCGGGCGTGGTGTTCGGCGGTGTCGACATCGTCCCGCAGATTCAGATGCTGCGCGCCGGCGTAGAGGTTCTGGTGGCAACTCCCGGACGCTTGCTGGATCACGTGCAGCAAAAGACGGTGATGCTGGGCCAGGTCGAGATTCTGGTGCTGGACGAGGCGGATCGCATGCTCGACATGGGGTTCATGCCGGACATCCGCCGCATCCTCGCGCTATTGCCGGCCAAGCGGCAGAGTCTGCTGTTTTCGGCCACGTTCTCCGAGGAGATCAAGCGGCTGGCAGACAATATGTTGCACCATCCCGTGCTGATAGAAGTGGCCCGGCCCAACGCCATGACCGAACTGGTGAGCCACGAGGTGCACCCGGTCAGGCGCGAACGAAAGCGCGACCTGCTCGCCCACCTGGTGCGCACGCAGAACCTGTCGCAGGTGCTGGTATTCGGCGGCACGCGCCTCGGCGTGAATCGCCTCGCCTATCAGCTGCAGAAAGACGGTATCCATGCTGCCGCGATCCACGGCGACAAATCGCAGGTGGAACGGATTCAGGCCCTGGCCGATTTCAAGTCCGGCAAGACGCCGGTGCTGGTGGCGACCGACGTGGCAGCGCGCGGCCTGGATATCCAGGAGTTGCCGGCGGTGATCAATTTCGAGTTGCCCGGCGCGCCTGAAGATTACGTGCACCGTATCGGCCGCACCGGCCGTGCCGGCTCCACCGGCCGCGCCATTTCGCTGGTGTGTGCCGACGAGCACGAGAAACTGGCGGCAATCGAGAAATTCATCAAGCAACGCATACCGCAGACCATCATTCCCGGCTTCGCGCCGGACGCCTCGGGCGTGTCGGCGCTGATGCACACCGAGCGCGAGCGGCCCGATCGCCGCCCGGAGCGCGGCAGCAGCCTGACGCGCAACGGGCGTGCGCACGGCCCGAAGACGCCGGCGAAGCCGGTAGACACGATTTTTTCCGCGCCTTACGTACCGAGCAGCGCTGCTCCCGCCGCGGCCGAGCCGCCGCGGCCGGCGCCGCGGCAGCCGGGGCGCCAGGTAGCCGCGTTGCTGGGCGGCCTGCGCAAGACCGGCTAAAAACTGTGTTCCGGTCCCGGATAGGAACCGTCCTTCACCGCGCGCACGTAGTTCTCCACCGCCTGCTGGATGCTCGTGGCGCCGTCCATGAAATTCCTCACAAACTTTGCCTTCCTGCCCGGGAACACGCCCAATAGGTCATACAGCACCAGGACCTGGCCGGAACAATCGCGCCCTGCGCCTATGCCTATGGTCGGAATCGACAGGCTGGCCGTGACCTCGGCGGCAAGCTTTGCCGGAATCGCTTCGAGCACGATCAGCCCGGCGCCCGCGCGCTCCAGCGCGAGCGCATCTTCGATCAACTGCCTGGCCGCGTCCTCGGTCTTGCCCTGCACGCGGAAACCGCCCAATTGGTGTACCGACTGCGGCGTGAGGCCGAGATGGCCACACACCGGTATACCCCGTTTCACCAGGAATTCCGTGGTCTGCGCAAAGGTCGCTCCGCCTTCCAGTTTGACCATGTGCGCGCCTGCCGCCATCAGCTGCGCGGCGTTGCGAAATGCCTGTTCGGCATTTTCCTGATAGCTGCCGAAGGGCATGTCGCCGATCAGGAACGCACGTTTCGCGCCGCGCGCAACGCAGCCCATGTGGTAGACCATGTCGGCCAGGGTGA
>DAIDTN010000178.1 GCA_027457185.1 Burkholderiales bacterium
GATCACTGCCGCGCCATAGCGGCGCGCGAGTTTTGCCTGGCGCACAAACTCGTCCTTGCCTTCCTTGAGCGAAATCGAATTCACCACCGCCCTGCCCTGCACGCACTTCAGCCCGGCCTCGATCACCGACCACTTGGAGGAGTCGAGCATCAGCGGCACGCGCGAGATGTCGGGTTCGGAGGCGATCAGGTTGAGGAAGGTGACCATGGCTTTTTCCGAGTCGAGCATCGCCTCGTCCATGTTCACATCCACCATCTGCGCGCCGCTCTCCACCTGCTGCCGCGCCACCGCCAGGGCCGCGGTGTAGTCGCCGGCGAGGATCAGACGGGCGAAGGCCTTGGAGCCGGTGACATTGGTGCGCTCGCCGACGTTGACGAACAGCGAGTCGTCGCCGATGTTGAGCGGCTCCAGGCCGGACAGGCGCAGCTTCTTTTCGATTTGCGGCAGTTGTCGCGGCGGCAGGCCTTTGACCGCGCGCGCGATCGCCTTGATGTGGGCCGGCGTGGTGCCGCAGCAACCGCCGACGATGTTGAGGAAGCCGCTCTGGGCGAATTCCTGCAGCTGGCCCGAGGTATAGTCGGGCGTCTCGTCGTAACCGGTCTCGGACAAGGGATTGGGCAGGCCCGCGTTGGGATAGCAGCTGAGATAGGTATCGGCAACGCCGGACAGCTCCTCGATATACGGCCGCATCAGCTTCGCGCCCAGGGCACAGTTCAGGCCCACTGCGAGCGGACGCGCGTGGCGCACCGAGTTCCAGAACGCCTCGGGCGTCTGTCCGGTAAGGGTGCGCCCGGAGGCGTCGGTGATGGTGCCGGAGATAATCAGGGGCCAGCGCCGGCCGCGCGCCTCGAACGCGCAGTCGATCGCGAACAGGGCCGCCTTGGCACTGAGCGTGTCTAAAATGGTTTCCAGCAAGAGCAGGTCGGCGCCGCCGTCGAGCAGGCCGCGCAGCGACTCGCTGTACGCAGCGACCAGGGTATCGAAGTCGATGTTGCGGAATCCCGGATCGTTGACGTCGGGCGAAATCGAAGCGGTCTTGGTCGTCGGGCCGAGCACGCCGGCGACAAAGCACTGCCGCTCGGGCGCCCGCTGCACGCAGGCATCCACCGCCGCGCGCGCCAGGCGCGCCGCTTCGCAGTTGATCTCGTACACCAGTTCCTGCAGGCCGTAGTCGGCCATCGACGGCGCGTTGGCGTTGAAGGTGTTGGTGGAAACGATGTCGGCGCCCGCATCCAGATAGGCGTCGTGGATCTCGCCGATGATGCTCGGCTGGGTCAGCGACAGCAAATCGTTATTGCCCTTGAGATCCTGCGCGAAACCGGCAAAGCGCTCACCGCGATAGCCGGCCTCGGCCAGCTTGTAACTCTGGATCATGGTGCCCATGGCGCCATCCAGGATCAGGATGCGCTCGCCGAGCAGGCGTTCCAATTGTGCGGCTTTGTTCATGTTCGGTGCAACCTGCAAATAAAAAACCCGCCCTGCCAGCCAGGTACGGGTTCCCTCGCTTTAGCAGTATTTGTTTTTCGTCCGGCCGGAACCGACGGCGCCCGCAATCTGACATCAAATCGGCGCGATGCCGGATTCTAGCGCGCGCATGCTTGCCTTGTCCACCGGTGCGGACACGCCTTAGACGGTGGCACCGGGAACCCTTATACTATGCATTTTTACAGCGAAACCCAATACCGTGCAGCACCTGACTCCCAAGGAAGCCTACGAATTCCTGCACCAGAACCCGACTGCGATTTTCATCGATTGCCGCAGCGAAATGGAGTTCCTGTTCGTCGGCCATCCGACGGGTGCGATCATGATCCCCTGGAACGACGGCCCCGATTGGGAAGTAAATCCGCATTTCGTCGGCCATGTGAGGAAGGCGGCGAGCGTGGACCGCCCGCTGGTGCTCATCTGCCGCAGCGGCAACCGCTCGCTCGATGCGGGCGCCGCGCTGGAGAAGGCCGGCTTCACCCAGGTGTACAACGTGCTGCACGGCTTCGAGGGCGAACTCAACGATCAGCACCAGCGCAACTCCATCACCGGCTGGCGTCGCGACGGACTGCCCTGGGAGCAATGCTGAAAAGCGCGGCTCCGCGGTGATCCGGCTGCGCGCCAGGTCGGGTCCGAATCCTGTCAATCCTGCATAAGTGCCCGTCGTGAATTCACGCGAGCGAGCCTATCCGTCGCTGCACTTGGCGTTCACGATGTGGGGCCTGGGCGCCGCTCTCTACCTGATCGGCTTCTATCAGCGCGTGGCCCCGGCGGTGATCACCCGCGAACTCATGAGCGAGTTCACGCTGGGCGCTGCGGCACTGGGCAACCTTGCCGCGTTTTATTACTACAGCTATGTGGCAATGCAGATTCCAGCGGGCCTGCTCGCCGATCGCTGGGGGCCGCGGCGCGCGCTTACCGCCGGCGCGGCAATCGCGGCCGCCGGCACTCTGCTGTTTGCGCTCGCGCCCGGATATGCTGCAGCGAGCCTGGGCCGCCTGTTGATCGGCGGCTCGGTCGGAGTTGCTTTCGTCGCCATGCTCAAGCTCGCCGGCCACTGGTTTGCGCCCACGCGCTTTGCCATGCTCTCCGGCCTCGCGCTGGCCTGCGGCGTTCTCGGCGCGGTTTCGGCCGGCGTACCACTAAGGCTGCTGGTCGACGCCTTCGGCTGGCGCAACGTGATGAGCGTCGCCGCCGCGCTCACGGGGCTGCTCGCCGTGGTCATCTGGACCGCGGTACGCGACGACCCGAGCGAGCGCGGTTACGCCAGCTACGCGCCGACGGCGCCGGTCCATCACGCGCCGATACTGCAGAGCATCAGACAAACACTGGCCAGCCGCAATGTCTGGTTGGTGTTCCTGATCTCTGGCGCGGTTTCGGGGCCGACGCTCACCTTCGGTGGCCTGTGGGGCGTGCCATTTCTGAGCACGCATTACGGGCTCAGCACCTCTCAGGCCTCCATGATCACCTCGCTGCTGCTCGTTTGCTGGGCGGTGGCAGGACCGTTCGTGGGCGCACTTTCCGACCGTCTGCGCCGGCGCAAACCGCTGTACGCCCTCGGCGCGGTGCTCGCCACCGCGGGATGGTGCGCTGCGCTGCTGCTGCCGGGCGTACCCTTGCCTCTGCTGATTGTATTGCTCGGATTTACCGGTTGCGCTTCCGCTGCGGTCATGGTGGGTTTCGCCATCGCCAAGGAATCGGCGCCGGCGGCGCTGGCAGGCACCGCCGGCGGCATCGCCAACATGGGCAACATGCTGGGCAGCATGATCATGCAGCCTGCGGTCGGCTGGATGCTGGACCGGCACTGGGCCGGGGCATTCGCAAACGGCGTGCGCGTCTACGACTTCGGCGCCTACCGCGCCGGCTTCGCGCTGATGATCGCCTGGCTCGCAGTCGCGCTGGTCCTGCTCGTTTTCGTGCGCGAAACCCATTGCCGCCAGGCGCAGTGACGGACCGCGCGTGAATCCGCGGGACCGGGTCCCGGTATCACGCCCGATCCGCGGGAATGGCTATCAGGCTCTCGAGCAGGGCCCGGTCCCGGCTCAAGCCGGCGCTGGAGCCGGCATGCGCCAACAAAAGCATGAGCACACATCGCCGCAACGCGGCCGGACGCGTCGGTATCCGCCGCGGCAAACGAGGCTGCGGTTTTGCGATTCCGCAATTCCCTGGCGCTGGCCGCGCTTACCGGCGCCACACGACGACGTCAGCATTTCCGCTTCCCGATGACTGGACGTAACCGCCGAACTGCGCTCGCGCGAGCGTCGGCACGTGGGGAACGACGGCAGCGGCGATAACTCCTAGCTCCATAGGGTGTGCTCTTCAACCAGCCTTGGCGTCGGCCTCGCGCTTGGCCAGGTTGGCGAGGATTTCCGCGCCGCGGTTGGCCGCAGGCAGGCCGCGAAAAAGAAAGCAAAGGTTGATCACCCCCTGCAGTTCCTCCCAGCTTGCGCCCGCGCGCCGCGCCGCGATCGCATGCAGCGGGGCGGCGTCGCTCAGATCCATCAGCAGCATGCCGAACAGCATCATTTGGGCGGTTTTCACGTCGAAGCACTTGGGGTACATGCCGTGCTCGCGAATGCGCTCCTGCAGATCCAGCATCTGCGGGTCGAGCGCGCCGGTGACATTGAGCCGCGCCTCGATACGCGGTGGCACGAAGCCGATCAAGTCCTGATAGATCGCGGCGCGCTGCGCCAGCGTCTCCTTTGCGTCGGCGTATTCGCCCATCGCCGCCTTTACGACATTGGTATCTATGCGTGGTGGCAGCATGCGCCTCCCGGTTAAAATCCATCTGAAAAAATATGCGCAGGTGCCGCCGCTGCGCCCGGCGTTGCCGCCGCGTGCAAAAACATCACCCGCCGCATTTCTCGATCGCGCCCGTGAGATACAGGTCTTTCAGTTTGCCCCGCTGCAACTTGCCGGTAGCGGTGAGGGGCAGTTCGTTCACCCATTTCACCAGCCGCGGCCGCTTGAGTTTGGGCAAGGCGGCAATGCCCGCGGCCAGGCGCGCGCGTGCCTGCGTCTCCTGCCCGTGGGCGGCAACGGCGAACACAGCTATTGAAACAAGGCCCTCGGCATTTTCAAAGCCTACTGCCGCCAGACCCTCGACGCAGCCAGTGCTCGCGCCGATCAGCGCTTGCTCCACATCAAGGACGCTCACCCACTGCCCGGAAATTTTCAGCATATCGTCGTTCCGCCCGCACAACTCCAGGGAGCCATCTTCGTGCCGCCGGAACAAGTCCCCCGGCGAAAACCAGCCGTCGTCGAAGCTGTCGCGCTCGGCCTCGGGGCGGCGCCCG
>DAIDTN010000179.1 GCA_027457185.1 Burkholderiales bacterium
GAAGCACGGCCGTAGTGCGTCCTGCGTCCAGAGTGCGGCTCGCCGTGATAACATCGCCGCCGTCTCAATGTCGAAGTTACGCCTCCCGCCTTTGTCCTCAGTCATCGAATGTTAGCCATCATCGGCGGCAGCGGTCTCACCCAGCTGTCCAACCTCGACGTCACCCGCCGCCTGGCGGTGCGCACCCCCTATGGAGAGCCGTCGGGCGCGCTCACGTTCGGCCGCATTGCCGGTGCGGACGTGATATTCCTCGCGCGCCACGGTTATGGGCACACCATTCCGCCGCACGAAGTTAACTACCGCGCCAATATCTGGGCGCTGGCGGAGCAGAAGGTAGAGGGGGTGATATCGGTCGCGTCGGTGGGCGGGATACGCGCTGACATGCGCCCCGGCGCGATCGCCGTGCCGCACCAGATCCTTGACTATACCTGGGGCCGCAAGAACACCTTTTTCGAGGGCGGGGGACAGCCCGTCACGCATATCGATTTCACCGAACCGTATTCGGCGAAATTGCGCCGCCGTATCCTCGACGCTGCGCGCGCCTGCGGCGAGGCGGCAAGCAAAGATGCGATTTACGCGGCGAGCCAGGGCCCGCGACTGGAGACTGCGGCCGAGATCGACCGCCTGGAGCGCGATGGCGCCGACGTCGTCGGTATGACCGGCATGCCCGAAGCGGCGCTGGCGCGCGAGGCGGACCTCGAGTACGCCACCATCGCCGTGGTCGCTAATTTCGCCGCCGGCCGCGGCGACAGCCTGCACAGCGTTCGCATGCAGGACATCGAACAGGTGCTGCAGCAATCGTTGGTGCGCGTGCGCCGGATTATTGAACAACTCGTGTCGAACACATGATCCGCGAAGTACTCAAGATGGGCGATCCCCTTCTGCTCGAGCAGGCGCAGCCGGTAGATCGATTCGACACGCCCGAGCTGCAGGTGCTCCTGGCGGACATGCGCGACACCATGGCGCATCTGAGCGGAGCGGGCCTGGCCGCGCCGCAGATCGGCGTCGGTCTGCAGGTGGTGATTTTCGGGGTGGCGCTGAACCCGCGCTACCCGCGGGCCGAGGAAGTTCCTGACACCGTGCTCATCAATCCGGTGCTGACGCCGCTCTCGGACGAGTTGGAAGAGGACTGGGAAGGTTGCCTGTCGGTGCCGGGCCTGCGCGGCATGGTGCCGCGCCACACCCGGCTGCGCTACCAGGGCTTTGATGAGCGCGGCAATTCCATCGACCGCAGCGTCAGCGGTTTCCATGCGCGCGTGGTGCAGCACGAATGCGATCACCTGCTGGGCATTTTGTATCCGATGCGCATCCGCGATTTCAGCAAATTCGGCTTCATCCAGGCCCTGTTTCCGGGCGAGGACATCCTCGACGAGTGAGCGTCGCCGCCCGCCGGCAGCTGCGTTCGGTCTACTCGAATCGCTGCCTATTGGTGCTGCAATGCGTCGAGCAGGTCGCTCTCCAGCTGCAGCACAGTTCTGGGGTTGGCCAGCGCCGCGCCAGAGATCAGGAATACGTCTTCGGCGCGCTCGCCCAGGGTCACGATCTTGGCGGTGATCAGGTTGATGTTGTACTTGCCCAGCACCAGCGCAATCGCGTAGAGCAGGCCGGGGCGATCGCCGGCGAGGATGGACAGCGCGTAGCTCGTGCCTTTTTCGTCCGGCCGGATATTGACCTCGGGCGTGATCGGAAAATGCTTGAGCTGGCGCGATACCCGGCCGCGGCTGGGAGGATGCAGGGGCGTCTGCTGCTGCAGGCGATCGGCCAGATTGATCTCGATCAGATTGATCATGTCGCGGTAATGCGGGTGGTTGCCCGGCCCGAGCAGCAGGAAGGTATCCAGGGCGTAGCCGTGGCGCGTGGTGTGAATGCGGGCATCGGCGATGCTGTAATTGATCTGCTCGAAATAGCCGCAGATGCGCGCGAACAAGTCGCGCTGGTCGCGCGTATAAATCATCACCTGCAGGCCTTCGCCTATCGGCGACAGGCGCGCTTTCACCACCGGCCGCTCGGTGTCGACGCGATAGTGCAGCGTGCGCGTCTGCCAGGCGATGTCCTGTGCGTCGTGGCGCAGGAAATAGGCCACATCTAGCTGGCTCCACAGCCTGTCCTTGACCTCGTCGGACAGCGCGTACAGGCGCAGCAGGCGCAGCGCCTCGTCCTGCTTGGCCTGGATGTCCTGCTCAAAGCCGATGCTGTCGCCGCGCAGCAGCCTCCGCGCGAGCAGAAATAGGTCCTCCAGCAGCTTGCCTTTCCACGCATTCCACACTTTGGGGCTGGTGCCGCGCACGTCGGCGACGGTGAGCAGGTACAGCGCGGTCAGCCGGCGCTCGGTCTTCGCCGTGGCGGCGAACGCGCTGATGGTGCCGGGATCGGACAGATCCTGCTTTTGCGCCACCGCAGACATGCTCAGGTGGTGCTCGACCAGGAACACCACTAGTTCGGTGTCCTCGCGCGTCAGCCCGTGCGCGCGGCAGAAGCTGCGCGCGTCCTGCATACCCAGCCTTGAGTGGTCGCCGCCGCGGCCCTTGGCGATGTCGTGGAACAAGGCCGCGACATACAGCAGCCAGTGGCGCTCGAATCCCGCCATCAGGCGGCTGCACTGCGGGTACTCGTGGGCGAACTCGACCATGGTGAAGCGGCGCAGATTGCGGACTACGGTGAGTATGTGCTGGTCCACGGTGTAGGCATGGAATAGATCGTATTGCATCTGCCCGACGATCCTGCCGAATGCCGGCAGGTAGCGCCCGAGGATGGCATACTGGTTCATGCGCCGCAGCGCGTGCACCAGTCCTTGCGGCTGCTGCAGGATTTGCAGGAACAGCGCGCGGTTGGCGGGGTCGCGACGGAAACGCGCGTCGATTCTGGCGCGTGCGCGCCACAGCGCGCGCAGCGTAGGCGCGCTAATGCCCTTCAACTCGTGGTGCTGCTGCAGCAGCAGGAAGCTTTCCAGTATGGCGCCGGGCTGGCGTTCGAACAGAGCGGCGTCGCGTGCTTCCAGCAGTTCGTGCGTGGCTTGGAAACGCTCGTTGAGGATTTCCGGCTCGGCATCCTCACCCGAGAGCAACTGCACCGCGATATTCTGCAGCAGCAGGGTATTGAGCTGGGTGATCGCCTTGGCGGTGCGGTAATAGCGCTGCATCAGCTGCTCGCTCGCGCGCTTGGTCGGCGTGTCGGTGTAGCCGAATTGCGCGGCAAGTCCGCTCTGGTAATCGAACAACAGACGGTCTTCGCGGCGTCCGGCGATGTAATGCAGGCGGATGCGCAGTTCGCTCAGGAATTTTTGGTAGCTGGCGAGCTGGCGCGCCTCGGCCGCGGTGATCAGCTCGCGCGCCGCAAGCTGCATCCAGTCATCGCCCAGACCGGCCGCGCGGCTGATCCACAGGATAGCCTGCAAGTCGCGCAGCCCTCCGGGGGCCTCCTTCAAGTTGGGTTCCAGACTGTACGGACTTTCCTGGAATTTGCCGTAGCGTTGCTCCTGCTCCAGGCGTTTAGACTGGAAAAACGTTTGCGGGTTGAGGTGCTCGCGCATGGCGCCATTGAACGCGGTAAACAGGCTACGGCTGCCGGCGAGCCATCTGGCTTCGAGCAGACTGGTCTGCACCGTAATGTCCTTGGCCGACTCGGACACGCATTCCTCTATCGTACGCACACCGTGACCAGGCTCCAGGCCCGCGTCCCAAAGTCCGCCGATCAGGGCCTCCAGCTTGGCTTTGAGCGCAGCGTCGGGTTCGTGCGGCAGCAACACCAGGAGATCGACGTCGGAATAGGGGAAGAGTTCGCCTCGGCCGTATCCGCCCACGGCGGCGAGCGCGAGCGAGCCGGGCAGGTCCGCTTCCTGCCACAGACTTCTGAGCGTGCGATCTATGAGCAGACGGTGCTGCTGCAGCATGCGCCGCGCGTTGCCATCCGCGCCGTAGCGCTGGCGCAACTCGTGCCTGCCCTGCTGCAGCCGTTCACGCAGGCTGGCCGAAGAACGCGGCGCGGCAGTCGCCGATTGCGCGCTGGGAATCAAGGGCGCTGGGCTCTCTGGCTTGGCTGCGCCGGGGCACCGGCCGACAAGGTCAGCACTTCATGTCCGGTTTCGGTTACCAGCACCGTATGCTCCCACTGCGCCGACAAGCTATGGTCCTTGGTCACGATGGTCCAGCCGTCGGAAAGCTCGCGGATCGCCGGCTTGCCGGCATTGATCATGGGCTCGATGGTGAAAATCATACCCGGTCGCAGTTCGACGCCGGTGGCGGCACGGCCATAATGCAGCACCTGCGGTTCCTCGTGGAACTTCCTGCCGATGCCGTGGCCGCAGAATTCGCGCACGACGCTGTAACCGTGCTCTTCGGCGTGTTTCTGGATGGCTGCGCCGATGTCGCCCAGATGCGAGCCTGCTTTGACGGCGAGTATCCCCAACCACATGCATTCGTAGGTGATTTCACACAGGCGGCGCGCCTGGATCGTCGGCTCGCCAGCATAGAACATGCGGCTGGTGTCACCGTGGTAGCCGTCCTTGATCACGGTGATGTCGATGTTGACGATGTCGCCATGTTTCAACTGCTTGTCTCCGGGAATGCCGTGACAGACTTGGTGGTTGATCGAGGTGCAGATCGACTTGGGATAAGGCTGATAGCCAGGCGGCGCATAGTGGAGCGGCGCGGGCACTGTCTTCTGCACTTTCACCATGTAGTCGTGGCACAGGACGTCGAGCTCGCCGGTGGTGATTCCGGGTTTGACATGCGGTTCAATGAAATCGAGCACTTCGGCCGCGAGGCGCCCGGCGACCTGCATTTTTTCGATCTCTTCCGGGGTCTTGATGTGGATGGTCATCTGCGGGCTGCGCTCAAAGGTTGAGAAGGATAAAGGATAGACCCGGCTAAGGGAAGCCCGGCTAGGCACACCGGGCCCGGTCCGGGCGCGGAGCAACCATGCAAGCTGCGGCCCGCGCGACCGCCTCTCGGGTCGCGTTTGCAAGATTTCGAAAATAATTCCACCCGCGGGCGCTGGTGAAGCTTAATGCGCTGTTTAGTGGCGCATTTATTGAATAGCGCTGGTGCATCATGATATACTCTTTAACTAGCCAAAATCCTTGGCTAAATTTGATCCGCCCCTCTTTAGGGTGCCCCTTAGGGGTTATAACGAGCCGGGCGGCTATGACCAACCCTAAACGGAGAAGTTTGAATGTCCACGACCATGCGTCAAATGCTGGAAGCCGGAGTGCATTTCGGCCACCAGACCCGCTTCTGGAACCCCAAGATGGCCCCCTACATTTTCGGCCATCGCAACAAAATCCACATCGTCAATCTGGAAAAGACTCTGGTCATGTACCAGGAGGCGATGAAATACGTGAAGAAGCTGTCCTCGAACAAGGGCACCATCCTGTTCGTGGGTACCAAGCGCCAGGCACGCGAGATCATCAAGGAAGAGGCGATGCGTTGCGGCGCGCCTTACGTCGACCATCGCTGGCTCGGCGGCATGCTCACCAACTTCAAGACCGTGAAGCAGTCGATCGAACGCCTGAAGGAGATGGAGGCGATGCTGGCGGACGGCAGTCTGGAAAAATTGCCGAAGAAGGAAGCCTTGGGCATCCAGCGCGAGCTGGTTAAATTCGAGCGCAGCCTGGGTGGCATCAAGGAACTCACCGGGGTGCCCGATGCCCTGTTCATCATTGACGTCGGTTACCAGAAGGGCGCGGTGGTCGAGGCCAACAAGCTGGGCATCCCCATCATTGGGGTAGTCGACACCAACCATTCGCCCGAAGGCATTGCCCACGTAATTCCGGGCAACGACGATTCCAGCCGCGCCATCCGCCTGTACGCCCGCGGTGTGGCCGACGCGATTCTCGAAGGCCGCGACATGTCGGTGCAGGAAATCGTTGCGGCTGCGGGCGCGGACGAGTTTGTGGAATTGGAAGCCCAGGAAGAATCGGCTGGCTAGACCCTTGCGGCAGCACTGTATAAAAGGGGCGCTAGCCCCTTTTTTTGAATTATGAGGAGCGAATAAATGGCAGAGATCACCGCAGCGATGGTGAAGGAACTGCGCGAAATCACCGGTCTGGGCATGATGGAATGCAAGAAAGCGCTGGTCGAAACCGGAGGCGAACTGAAATCCGCAGAAGACCTGTTGCGCGTCAAGAGCGGTGCCAAAGCGAGCAAGGCCGCCGGCCGCATTGCCGCCGAAGGCGTGGTCGGCGCCTATCGTTCCGCAGACGGCAAGTGCGCCTCGCTGGTGGAACTCAATTGCGAAACCGATTTCGTCGCCAAAAACGTGGATTTTCTGGAATTTGCCTCGGCGCTGGCACAGCTGGTTGCAAAACACGATCCGGCTGACGTGGCGGCGCTGTCTGCGCTCAGCCTCGACGGGGCCACGGTCGAGGCCAAGCGCCAGACTCTGGTGCAGAAGATCGGCGAGAATTTGAGCATCCGACGCTTTTACCGGGTGCGCACCAAGGCCAAGCTGGCCCAGTATCTGCACGGTGTCAAGATTGGGGTGTTGGTGGAGTTCGAGGGCGCGGACGAAGTCGGCAAGGATCTCGCGATGCACATTGCGTTCGCCAAACCGCAGTTCATGTCGCGCGACCAGGTTCCGCCGGAGGTGCTCGCGCGCGAGCGCGAGGTGCTCGCCGCGCGCGCGCGGGAATCGGGCAAACCGGCCAATATCGCCGAGAAAATGGTAGAAGGCGGGCTGAACAAGTTTCTCGGCGAAATGACACTGCTCGGCCAGCCTTTCATCAAGGACGACAAGCTGACGGTGGAAAAAATGCTTGCCGCCAAGCACACCAAGCTGCTCAGCTACGGGTATTTCGTGGTGGGTGAGGGCATAGAGAAGAAATCGAGCGATTTCGCCGCCGAAGTGGCCGCGCAGACCAAGGCCGCTGCGGGTTGAACGCCGCATCCGCAGCGCCAGCGTATAAGCGCATCCTGCTCAAGCTCTCGGGCGAGGCCCTGATGGGCGAAGACGCCTACGGCGTCAACCGCGGGACCATAGACCGCATCGTCGCCGAGATCGCCGTCGTCGCGGCGATGGGCGTGGAGAGCGCGGTGGTGATCGGCGGCGGCAACATATTCCGCGGCGTAGCGCCGGCCGCCGCCGGAATGGACCGCGCCACCGCCGCCTACATGGGCATGCTGGCTACGGTCATGAATGCGCTCGCCCTGCAGGACGCGATGCGCCGCGGCGGCCTGAACGGCCGGGTGCAATCGGCGCTCAATATCGAGCAGGTGGTCGAACC
>DAIDTN010000180.1 GCA_027457185.1 Burkholderiales bacterium
CCGATGTTCGGGCCTTCCGGCGTCTCGATCGGGCAGACGCGGCCGTAGTGCGTCGGATGCACGTCGCGCACCTCGAAGCCGGCGCGCTCGCGCGTGAGGCCGCCTGGTCCAAGAGCCGAGACGCGGCGCTTGTGCGTGATCTCGGACAAGGGGTTGGTCTGGTCCATGAACTGCGACAGCTGGCTTGATCCGAAAAACTCCTTGATCGCCGCCGAGATCGGCTTGGCGTTGATCAGGTCGTGCGGCATCAGGTTGTCCGATTCCGCCTGCGACAGGCGCTCCTTCACCGCGCGCTCCACGCGCACCAGGCCCGCCCTGAACTGGTTCTCCGCCAGCTCGCCCACCGAGCGCACGCGCCGGTTGCCGAGGTGATCGATATCGTCGATCTCGCCGCGGCCGTTCCTGAGTTCGACCAGGATGCGGATGGCCGCGAGAATGTCGTCGTTAGACAGCGTCACCGCCCCGGTGAGTTCGCTCCTGCCGACGCGGCGGTTGAATTTCATGCGGCCCACGGCCGACAGGTCGTAACGCTCTTCCGCGTAGAACAGCCCGTTGAACAGGGACTCCACCGCCTCTTCCGTGGGCGGCTCGCCCGGGCGCATCATGCGGTAGATGGCGACACGCGCCGCGAACTGGTCGGCGGTCTCGTCAATACGCAGGGTCTGCGAAATGTACGCCCCCTGGTCCAGATCGTTGGTGTAAATGGTTTGAATGCTCGAAGCCTCGGCTTCCTTCAGCTTGGCCAGCATGGTTTCGGTAATTTCGTCGTTGGCGTTGCCCAGGATCTCGCCAGTCTCGGTATCGATGACGTTGTGCGCGAGCACGCGTCCGAGCAGGAAATCGTCGGGGACGGCAATTTTCTTGATCCCCGCCGCTTCCATGTCGCGGATGTACTTGACCGTTATGCGCTTGTCTTTTGGTACGATCACCTTGTCGTGCTTGTCGAGGATGTCGAACTTGGTGGTCTCGCCGCGCAGGCGTTCCGGCACCAGTTCGAACTGGATGCCCTTCTTGCTGAAGTGGAAGGTGTCGAAGGCGAAAAATTCCTTCAGCACCTGCTCCGGGGTCAGGCCGATCGCCTTCAACAGGATGGTCACCGGCATTTTGCGCCGGCGGTCGACGCGGAAATACAGGTAATCCTTGGGATCGAACTCGAAGTCGAGCCAGGAGCCGCGGTAGGGGATGATGCGCGCCGAGAACAGCAGCTTGCCCGAGCTGTGCGTCTTGCCGCGATCGTGCTCGAAGAACACGCCCGGCGAGCGGTGCAGCTGGCTGACGATGACGCGCTCGGTGCCGTTGATGACGAACGAGCCGGTGGTGGTCATGAGCGGGATCTCGCCCATGTAGACTTCCTGCTCCTTCACTTCCTTGATCGTGGGCTTGCTCGCCTCCTTGTCCATGATGGTCAGGCGCACCTTGGCGCGCAGCGGGCTGGCAAAGGTGAGGCCGCGCTGCTGGCACTCCTTGACGTCGAACGGCGGCTCGCCCAGCGCGAAGCTGACGAATTCCAGACGCGCATTCTTCGAATGGCTCTCGATCGGGAAAATCGAGGTGAAAGCCGCCTGCAGCCCTTCGTTTTTGCGCTTTTCTGGCGGCACCGCCGCCTGCAGGAACGCGGTGAAGGAATCGAGCTGCGTGGCGAGGAGGAACGGCACGTTCAGCACGGCTGCGCGTTTGGCGAAGCTCTTGCGGATACGCTTTTTCTCGGTCGAGGTGTAGGTGATGGCAGCGGCGGTCATAACAGCTCCAGTTCAGGATGCAGGAGTCAGAATTCGGAAATCAGGGGTCACAAGACAGGAATCAGCGATGCGAAATACCATCAGTTTGATCTCTCTCTTCAAGCCTCTAGGCAACTTGTCGTTAATTCTCAAAAAGGCAAAGGGCCGGCAGCCCGAATGCGCGGCTGCCAGCCCGATTGCCGTGACGCTTATTTCATCTCGGCTTTGGCGCCGGCTTCAGTCAGCTGCTTGACGATGTCTTCCGCATCTTTCTTTGCAATGCCTTCTTTTACCGCCTTGGGCGCGCCATCAACCAGGTCTTTGGCTTCCTTCAGACCCAGGCCGGTGATCGCGCGGACCACCTTGATGACGTTGACCTTGCTCTCGCCGCATGCGTTGAGCATAACCGTGAATTCGGTCTGCTCTTCCGCGGCCGGGGCGGCGGCGCCCGCAGCGGCCGGAGCGGCCACCGCGACCGCAGCAGCGGCCGACACGCCGAATTTCTCTTCCATTTCCTTGATCAGGGTGGAGAGTTCCAGCACGGTCATGTTCGAGATTGCGTCGAGTAGTTCTGCTCTTGCGATTGCCATTTGTTGACTCCTGAATGTTTAGTCGTTTGGATCGTTGATGACTGGTACGGAAGTGTGGAAGGCTATGCGACCGCTTGCTCTTTCTGATCGCGAACCGCCGCGAGAGCGCGCACAAATTTCGTTGGCACCTCGTTCAGCGTCTGCACGAATTTGACCGTCGGCGCCTGCATAGTACCGAGCAGGGTCGCGAGCAACTGTTCACGGCTGGGCATGTTGGCGAGCGCGGTGACTTCCTTGGCGGAAATAACCGAGTTCGGCAGGCCCCCGGCTTTGATCACGAAATTCTCGTTAGCCTTGGCAAAATCGTTCAGCACCTTGGCGCTGGCAACCGGGTCGGACGATATGCCGTAGACCAGCGGGCCGACCATCTTTTCGGCCAGCTTGTCGAACGGCGTGTCTTTCACGGCGCGTCGCACCAGGGTGTTTTTCAGCACGCGCAGGTACACGCCCGCCTTGCGCGCCTTGGCGCGCAAATCGGTCATGACACCCACTTCCAGACCACGGTACTCAGCGACGATAATCGCCTGCGCCTTGCCTACCTGCGCGGATACTTCGGCGACCACCGCCTTCTTTTGTTCAAGATTGAGACCCAAGGTCTACCTCCTGTTAAATGCGGAACTCAGAGTCCAGAATACGGACCGGGCGCGGCACCGGGGTGCTTGCCCGCTCTGCACTTTGCATTCCTCGTCCTGCGTTACGTTGCGGCGACCTTACATTCAGGAAATGATCCTGTATTGGGGTGCGCCATCTGCGTTGGGCATTGCGGATGATGGCCGATGCGCAATGAACGAAACTATCCGCTGCGCATCCTTCCAGCACCCGCTACCGATTAAGCTTTCGGGCAATTCGCCGTGTCGGATATTGGTTTCCCGCAACCCGCCACCGCTCGCCCTCGAACCCCAACGGTCTTTGATAACCCGTCGCGGCGATGTTCTGCCGCAGCGGCCCAAAGCTCTGTCCCCGCGCAAGCGGGGATCCATATCCTCTTAGCCGTTAACGCTCGCGACATCCACGCGGATGCCCGGGCCCATGGTGCTAGACACCGATAGTTTTTGCAGGTAAATCCCCTTGCTGGTGGCAGGCTTGGCCTTGTTCAGCGCTTCCACCAGCGCCTTCAGGTTTTCGCACAATGCCTCAGGCGCAAAGGAAGCCAAACCGATCGTGCATTGCACGATGCCGGCCTTGTCAGCGCGGTACTGCACCTGGCCGGCCTTGGCGTTTTTCACCGCGTTGGCAACATCCGGCGTCACCGTTCCGACCTTCGGGTGCGGCATCCGGCCGCGCGGACCCAGTATCTGGCCCAGTTGGCCCACGATACGCATGGTGTCGGGACTGGCGATGAGCACGTCAAAATCCATCTTGCCGGCCTTGATCTGCTCGGCCAGATCTTCCATGCCGACGAGATCGGCGCCGGCAGTCTTGGCCGCGGCGGCCTTGTCACCCTGCGCGAACACCGCTACGCGCACTTTCTTGCCGGTACCCGCGGGCAGCACCACCGAGCCGCGCACGGTCTGGTCCGATTTCTTGGCATCGATGCCAAGGTTGACCGCAACATCCACCGATTCGTCGAATTTGGCGGTGGCCGCCTGCTTCATCAATTTCATCGCGTCCAGTGCCGGATAGGCCTTGTTGCGCTCGACCAGATTGGCGGTGGCCTTCTGGCGTTTGGAGAGTTTTGCGGCTACTTGGTTCATTTCACGCCCTCCACGATCACGCCCATGGAACGCGCGCTGCCGGCGATGGTGCGCACGGCTGCGTCCAGGTCCGACGCGGTCAGATCGGGCATCTTGGCCTTGGCGATTTCCTCGGCCTGGGCGCGCGTCAGTTTGCCCACCTTGTCGGTATGCGGCACCTTGCTGCCCTTGTCGATGCCGGCCGCCTTCTTGATCAGCACGCTCGCGGGCGGTGTCTTGATGACGAAGGTGAAGCTCTTGTCCGCAAACGCGGTGATCACTACCGGCAATGGAAGGCCGGGTTCCACCTTTTGCGTCTGCGCATTAAACGCCTTGCAGAACTCCATGATATTGAGGCCGCGCTGGCCCCGCGCCGGCCCGATCGGAGGGCTGGGGTTGGCTTTGCCTGCAGGAACCTGCAGCTTGATGAAGCCGACTATCTTCTTTGCCATATGTCACTCCTTGCGGGTTCAAGCGGGCTGAAAGCCCTCCCCGGTTAAACATCACACCAACTTCAAAGCGGTTTGCCGCAACAGCGGAAATGCCGCCGAGACAACATGTTCGCGCTCTGGGCGCGTTCGCGACGGAACCGGCCTACGCCTTTTCCACCTGGCCGAACTCCAACTCGACCGGTGTCGCACGGCCGAAAATCGTCACCGACACGCGCAACTTCGACTTGTCGTAGTTGACGTCCTCCACCATTCCATGAAAGTCGGTGAACGGACCTTCCTTGACCCGCACTCCCTCGCCCACTTCGAACAGCACCTTGGGTTTGGGCTTTTCGACGCCCTCCTGCATCTGGTGCATGATGTTGGCGACTTCCTTGACCGAAATCGGAGTCGGCTTGCTCGCGCTGCCGCCGACAAAACCGGTGACCTTGTTTGTGCTCTTCACCAGGTGCCAGGTCTCGTCGTCCATGTCCATTTCCACCAGCACGTAGCCGGGGAAAAACTTCCGCTCGGAAATGTTCTTCTGGCCGCCCTTCATCTCGACCACCTCTTCGGTGGGAACGAGGATCTTGCCAAATTTCTCCAGCATGCCGGCGCGCCGGATGCGGTCCTCGAGCGCGCGCTGCACCGACTTCTCGAAGCCGGAATAGGCGTGAACCACGTACCAGCGTTTGCTCATAGTTTCTTCCAGCCCAGGATCACGTCGTACAACAGGTATTCCAGCGTCTTGTCGCTCACCCAAAGAAACACGGCCATGACGAGGACAAAAGCGAACACGATTCCGGCGGTCTGCAGCGACTCCTTGCGCGTCGGCCACACGACCTTCTTTACTTCGGTGATCGCGTCGCGCACAAACGCCAGGAACTGCTGTCCTGTAGCAGTAAACCATGCGACCGCAACCCCGGCTCCGGCGCCGGCCGCGATGGCGGCCAGACGCACTATCGCGGCGCTGTCGCCGAGGTAATAAAACCCTGCCACGCCAGCGGCAAACAGCAGCGCAGCAAGTACCAGCTTGAATTTTTCAGCCATCGATCCGTCTCGGCTCCGTGCGAGGCATTTACGGAGCGCTGTTAATAGTGGCAGGCCAAGAGGGCCTCGAACCCCCAACCTTCGGTTTTGGAGACCGACGCTCTGCCAATTGAGCTATTGGCCTGTAAATCAGGCAGAGTCTGGAGCTCGTGGGCTGGCAAGGGCCGGCCCGCGTGTTGCGCCAAGCTCTGACCTCCAGTCTCTAACCTCTACTCGATCACCTTGGCGACGACGCCCGCACCCACGGTGCGCCCACCCTCGCGTATGGCAAAGCGCAGCCCCTGCTCCATCGCGATCGGCGCTATCAGCGTCACCACCATCTTCACGTTGTCCCCCGGCATCACCATCTCCACCCCCGCCGGCAACTCGCAACTGCCGGTCACGTCCGTCGTGCGGAAATAAAACTGCGGCCGGTATCCCGGGAAAAACGGCGTATGCCGCCCG
>DAIDTN010000181.1 GCA_027457185.1 Burkholderiales bacterium
GCCGCTGACACGAATCAGCCCGGCTTGCGACAGCTCGTGCAGAATGCGCGAAAAATGCTCGCGCGTGATGTTGAGCCGGGACGCGAGCACGCTTTTGCTCGCCGCGAGCAGGACATGGGCGGGCTTGCCCGGGCTGAGGTGGTCATCCAGCGCCGCCAGCAGATAACCGGTGACGCGTTCGGTGGCGCTTTTCAGAGTATAGGCTTCGATATCGGCAACCAGCCGGCACAGGCGCTGCGATAACTCGTTCAGCATGCCGCGCGCGAATTCGGGGTTGCGCGCTACGGCCTCCAGGATCGCCTTCTTGCGGATATGGAGCAGCAGGGAATCGGCGAGCGCCTCGGCGTCCAGCTTATGGGACGTGCCCATGAACATCACCGCCTCGCCGAAACTCTGCCCCGGGCCGAGGATCTCGACCACTTTTTCCGCCCCGGCCGGCGCAAGCAATGCGAGCTTCACCCGGCCGAGCACAATGAGGTGCATGCCGTCGCAGGGATCGCCGCGGCGGAACAGTGCAGCGCCTGCGGCGACGCGCAGTTCAGTAGTGGCGGCGCCGACCGCCTCAAGCTGGGACAGATCGAGTTCGCGGAACAACGGCAGGTTGCGCAGAAAATCCAGTGTGCCGAATGAATCCCGGTGCGCGCCCATCGCGTCCCCTAGTCTGCAGACGGCGGTCGCTGCAGATAGGGTGCATCGCCGCAGGGTATGGCGACGGCAGGGACAAGGGCAAGTGGACTGCGCGACACGAAGGCGTTCCTTCAGAACGACCGGTTAGTCAGGGTAAACGCGTACTAGATTACTCCATTGACCGGCCGCAGGCCAGAGGCAGCCCGCGATGCGGCGCGGCGATTATCAGACCCTTACGCCCGCCAGCCGGTTGATCTTCGCCGGATCGACGTTCAGCCTCGCTGCGGCAGCAAGGATCTCGTTCCAGCTGGTCACGTCCACCGGTATGCCCTCGGCGAGGCGTTTTGCGCGCCATTCGCGCTCGGGCTCGCCCGCCAGGCGCACCTTGTCGAAACCCGCACGCGGCGGCGACGCGCTGACCCAGTCGACGAAAGCGCGGGTCTCGCGTTCGAACGTCGCGACGTCGGCGATCGCCTTCGGATCGAGGACGATGGTGAGCATGCCGTTCAGCACGCGCTTTTCGCCCGTGGCCGGACCGCCGCAGGCGAGCCCGGCGGCGAGCGCGCCGCCGAGCAGCTCGCAGGCTACGGCCATGCCGTAGCCCTTGTGCTCGCCGAACGCTAAAATCGCGCCCAGCGGTTCGACCACGGCATACGCCGGGTCATCGCTGTCCTTACCCTGGTCGTCGATGATGCGCCCCGGCGGCAGCTTTTCACCCTTGTTGTGCGCGACACGCGCCTTGCCCTGCGCGATCACGCTGGTGGCGAAGTCGAGCAGAATCGGATCGCGTCCCGCCACCGGTATGCCGACGGTGAACGGGTTGGTGCCGAAGCGCGCGTCGCGGCCGCCAAATGGCGCGACGATAGGCCGCGAGATCACGTTGACGAAGTGGATAGAGACGAAACCTTCTGCCACCGCCATCTCCGCCCAGGCGCCGATGCGGCACAGGTGGTGCGCATTTCCGAGCGCCATGATGCAGCTGCCGAATTGTTTCGCGCGCTCGATCGCCAGCAGCATCGCCTCGTGGCCGACCACCTGGCCGAATCCCGCCTGGCCGTCGATGCGCAGGAGCGCGCCGCCGTCCATCAGCGTCTTGATGTGCGCGTTCGCCTTCAGCCCGCCTTCGATCCACGCATGGGAATAGCGCGGCAGCATGCCGATGCCGTGCGAATCGTGGCCGGTGAGGTTGGCCTGGATCAGGTTATCGCTCACCAGTTCGACTTCGCGCTCCGCCGAGCCGAAACCGCGCACCAGTTCGCGTATCGCAGCCCCCAGCGGTTCGGCGCGAATTAAGTAAAAGTCAGCCATGCGTTCTCCATATTCGATTTCAATCTGCGCGCCATTATCCCACGGCGTGCTAGCCGTGCCGGCTGGCCCGGCGTAGTTCTGCCTGCTTCTGCTCCGCGTCCGCGTGCGCGCGGCGCGCGAGCGTCTCCAGCTGCTGTTTCGCCGGGAGATACTGCTTCGGCCAGGACACGCCCTCGATCGCATAGCCCAGGGCCGCATACTCGGCCGCCGCGCGCAAGGTGAAGCTCGGATCGGCCAGATGCGGCCGCGCCAGAGCGCACAGGTCGGCGCGGCCGGAGGCGATAATGGTGTTTATCTGGTCGGCGCTGGTGATCGCGCCCACGGCCATGGTGGCGATGCCGGCCTCGTTGCGGATCTGTTCGGAAAACACCGTCTGGTACATGCGGCCGTAGACCGGCGCCGACGCCGGATCGGTCTGGCCGGTGGACACGTCGATCAGATCGCAGCCGTGCGCCTTGAACGCGCGCGCAATCTCCACCGCATCCTCGCCCGCCAGGCCGCCCGCAATCCAGTCGGTGGCGGAGATGCGCACCGCCATCGGCTGGTCCCCGGGCCAGGCAGCGCGCACCGCGTCGAACACTTCCAGCGGGTAACGCAGCCGGTGCGCGAGCGGCCCGCCGTAGCCGTCGGTGCGCCGGTTGGTGATCGGAGAGAGGAAGCTCGCCAGCAGATAGCCGTGCGCCATGTGAATTTCGAGCATGTCGAAACCGCAGGCGCTGCCCATGATCGCTGCCGCCACGAACTGATCGCGCACCGCGTTCATGTCGGCGCGGCTCATCTCGCGCGGCACCTGGCTGTCGGGAAGATAGGGCAGCGCCGAGGCGGCGACGATGGGCCAATTGCCTTGGCGCAGCGGATGATCCATATCCTCCCACATGAGCTGGGTCGAGCCCTTGCGGCCCGCATGGCCCAGTTGCAGGCACACCCTGGCCCGGCTGTGGCGGTGCACGAACGCGACGATGCGCGTCCACCATTGCGCCTGGTCCGCCGTGTACAGGCCGGCGCAGCCGGGGGTGATGCGCGCCTCGGCCGAGACGCAGGTCATTTCCGTATAGACGAGTCCGGCCCCGCCCAGGGCGCGCGCACCGTAATGCACCAGGTGCCAGTCGTTGGGCGTGCCCTCGACGGCGGCGTACTGGCACATGGGCGAAACCACCACGCGGTTCGCCAGCCGCATGCCGCGCAGGGTGAGCGGCGCGAACATCGGCGGCGGCGCCGCGAAATCCGGCCGCAACGCGATACGTTCGGCCTTCGCCACCGCACCCGCCCACCAGCGGTCGACAGCAGCGATAAAGCCGGGATCGCGCAGGCGCAGGTTGTCGTAAGTGATCTGCTTGGAGCGGCTCATCAAGGCGAAGTTGAACTGCACCGGATCCATGTGCCAGAAGCGGCGCACGTTCTCGAAAAACACCAGGCTGACATTGGCCGAATGCTGGATCCGCTCCGCCTCCTCGCGGCGCGCGGCCTCGTAGGCGGGCAGCGCCGCCCTCGGGTCGTGCGCATGCTGCAGCAGCGCCGCATGCAGCGCGATCGCGTCCTCCAACGCGAGCTTGGTGCCCGAGCCGATGGTGAAATGCGCGGTGTGCGCCGCATCGCCGAGCAGCACGATATTGTCGTGGTGCCAGGTGGCGCAGGCGATGGTGGGAAAATTGCGCCAGTGCGAGCGGTTGGTCAGCACTTTGGCCGCACGCCCGTCGACACCGCGCAGTTCCGCCGCGAACAGCCGCTCTACATACGCGGCCGTCGCCTGCTCATCGTCGATACGCAGGCCGGATTGGCGGAACGCCGCGTCGGTGGTCTCGACCACCAGAGTGCATTCGCCTTCGGCGTACATGTAGGCGTGCAGGTTCCAGATGCCACACTCGTTCTCGCGAAAACTATAGGTGAAGCCGGGCAGTTGCATGTGCGCGCCCAGCCACACGAACTTGTTCGGACGCAGATCCACCGCAGGCCGGAAATGATCTTCGAGCGATGCGCGCACCTGGCTGTTGATGCCGTCCGCCGCCACGATCAGGTCGGCGTCGCGGTGCGCGGCGAGCCCTGGGTCCTCGGTCTCGTATTCGATATTGACGCCCAGCGCGGCGGCGCGGCGCTGCAGGATCTGGAGCAGGGTCAGGCGCTTGATGCCGGAAAATCCGTGGCCCGAGGACTTCAGCACCTGCCCGCGGTAATGGGTATAGATGTCGTCCCAGTAGGCGAAGCTCGCAGCAATGTCGCGATAGGACGGCGCGTCTGCCGCGCGCAGATTGGCCAGCGTTTCGTCCGAGAGCACGATGCCGAAGCCGAAAGTGTCGTCGGCGCGTTTGCGCTCGGTCACCGTCACCGCGGCCTGCGGGAAACTCTTCTTCACCAGCACCGAGAAATACAAACCGGCCGGACCGCCGCCGATGATGTCCACTTTCATCGCTTGCCTCCTGCGCGTGGCCCTGGATAGCGAAAGGGGCGGGACTGAAGAGTCGTCGGACCCGCGCCTTTTATGATAATTATCAACATCGGCCTGACATAGAGGCGAACAATGAAGGCTCGTTCAAAGTCATTTGTCTCCTCCTCCCCTTTGAACGCTTTGGCCCAGTACATCAATGTACTGGGCCTTTTTCTTTGGTGCCGGGAGGGGGAATCGAACCCCCATGGTGTCACCACCGCGGGATTTTGAGTCCCGTGCGTCTACCAATTCCGCCATCCCGGCCGCTCGCCCCGAGCGCAGCGCAAGGGAGGCGAATTATGCTCTAATTGGCGCCTCCGCTCAACCGAGACGGCCCCGTAATGCCGCTCACGCTGGAAGACTTCGATTACTCCCTGCCGGCCGATCTGATAGCGCAATTTCCCGCGCCGCAGCGCGCCGGCAGCCGCCTGCTGCGCCTCACGGGCGCGGGCCTGTCCGATCACCGCTTCGCCGATTTGCCGCAATTCCTGCACCCGGGCGACGTGCTGGTGTTCAACGATACGCGCGTGATCAAGGCGCGCCTGTACGGTGTCAAAGCGAGCGGCGGAAAGATCGAGGCGTTGGTGGAGCGCGTCACCGGCGAACACGAGGCGCTGGTGCAAATGCGCGCGAGCCACCCGCCGCGGCCCGGCTCGCGCGTTTGCTTCGACGCGGCGATCGGGGCCGAAGTGCTGGAGCGCCGCGGCGATCTTTACCTGCTGCGCTTTGCCGGGACAAGCGGCGTGCTCGCGCTGCTCGAGCGTCATGGACATCTGCCGCTGCCGCCTTACATCAGCCATGCCGACGGCGCGCAGGATCAGGCGCGCTATCAGACGGTGTACGCGCAGCATCCGGGCGCGGTGGCGGCGCCCACCGCGGGGCTGCATTTCGACGAGGCCATGCTGGCGCAACTGCGCGGCATCGGGATCGAACTGGCCTGGCTCACGCTGCACGTGGGCGCCGGCACGTTCCAGCCGGTACGTGCGAGCAATCTGGCCGAACACAAAATGCACAGCGAGCGCTACGACATCCCACCCGCCACGGTGCAGGCCATCGCCAAAGCACGCGCGGCTGGGCGCGCCGTGATCGCCGTCGGCACCACCAGCCTGCGCGCGCTGCGTGCGGGAACCGGTTTTGACCTCCCTTCCGGAGCAGGCGAAACCGATCTCTTCATCACACCGGGTTATGACTTTCGCGTCGTGGACCGGCTGCTTACCAACTTTCATCTGCCCAGGTCGACGCTGCTGATGCTGGTCGCGGCCTTCGCCGGGGTGGAGACTGTGCGCGCCGCCTATCGCCACGCGATCGCGCAGCGCTACCGTTTCTTTTCCTACGGCGATGCCATGCTGATTGATAGAATGCCGCGATGAAATTCACCCTGCATTGCAGCGACGGCAACGCCCGCCGCGGCACGCTCACGCTGGCCCACGGCCAGGTCGAGACGCCCGCCTTCATGCCGGTCGGGACCTATGGCACGGTGAAGGCGATGAGCCCGGCCGAACTGCAGGAAATCGGCGCCAGCATCGTGCTCGGCAACACCTTCCACCTGTGGCTGCGCCCGGGACTGGAGGTGATCGGCGCGCACGGCGGCCTGCACCGCTTCATGGGCTGGGATGGTCCGATACTCACCGACTCCGGCGGCTTTCAGGTATTCAGCCTGGGCGCCTTGCGCAAGATCACCGAAGAGGGGGTGAAGTTCGCTTCTCCGGTGAACGGCGACCGCATGCTGCTGACGCCGGAGGAGTCGATGCGCATCCAGCGCGTGCTCAATTCCGACATCGCCATGATATTCGACGAGTGCACGCCCTACCCCGCGGATGCGCGCGCCGCCGGCGAGTCGATGCGCCTGTCTCTGCGCTGGGCCGAACGCAGCAAAGCCGCGCACGCGGGAAATCCGAACGCCCTGTTCGGCATCGTCCAGGGCGGGATGCACGAGCAGCTGCGCGACGAATCGCTCGCCGAACTGCGGCGCATCGGCTTCGACGGTTACGCCATCGGCGGCCTGTCGGTAGGTGAACCCAAGGAGGAGATGCTCCGCATTCTCGCCCACACCGCGCCGCGGCTGCCCGCGGATGCGCCGCGCTACCTGATGGGCGTGGGCACCCCCGAGGACCTGGTCGAAGCGGTCGCAGCGGGGATCGACATGTTCGACTGCGTGCTGCCCACGCGCAACGCCCGCAACGGCTGGCTGTTCACGCGCTACGGCGACATCAAGATCAAGAACGCGGCCTACCGCCACGACACGCGGCCGCTGGACGCGGACTGCCACTGTTACTGCTGCACTCAATTCAGCCGCGCCTACCTGCACCACCTGCACCGCGTCAACGAAATCCTGGGCGCGCGCCTCAACACCATCCACAACCTGTACTACTATCTGAGCCTGATGCACGAGCTGCGCGCGGCGATCGCTGCCGGCGCGCTGGGCGCATACGCCGCGGCGTTCCGCGAGCAGCGCGCAAGCGCAAAAGATGCGGGCTCCGGGCGGTCCAATGCTGGTATAATTTCCCGCTGTTCCGACTGAAAACGGAGTTACCCGTGCTGATTTCTTCCGCGCAGGCCCAGGACGCTACTGGCCTCTCGGGCATATTGTCCGGCCAGGGGCTGATGGGCATGCTGCCGATCATCCTGATGTTCGCGCTGCTGTACTTTCTGATGATTCGCCCGCAGATGAAGCGCGCCAAGGAGCTGAAGGCCATGACCGACGCGCTGCAAAAAGGCGACGAAGTCATCACGGCCTCCGGCCTTGTCGGCAAAGTGACCAAGGTGGGCGATATCTATATCAGCCTGGAAATCGCCTCCGGCACCGAGATCCAGATGCAGAAAACGGCGGTGCAAACCCTGTTGCCGAAGGGCTCGATCAAAGCGATCGCGTAAGCCGTGAAGACTGCAGCGCGGTCGCGCGCTTGCCCTTGACACCTTACTCTCCACGGGTCACCCGACAATGAACCGCTATCCGATCTGGATCTACGCCATCGTCGCCTGCGCGATAGCGCTCGGATTCACCTACACCCTGCCGAATTTTTTCGGCGAGTCGCCGGCGGTGCAGGTGTCCAGCATCAAGGCCACCGTCAAAGTCGACTCGGATCTGCTCGCGCGGGTAGAGGCGGCACTGAAAGCCGCCAATATCGTCAACCAGGGCACTTTCCTCGATTCGAACAGCGTCAAGGTTCGATTCGCCGACACCGATACGCAGCTCAAAGCCAAGGATGTTCTCAGTCGGAGCCTCAATCCCGTGCGCGACGACCCCTCCTACGTCGTCGCCCTCAACCTGCTTTCGTCCTCGCCCAATTGGCTCACCGATATCCACGCGCTGCCCATGTACCTGGGCCTGGACCTGCGCGGTGGCGTGCACTTCACGCTGCAGGTGGACATGAACGCGGCGCTGACCAAGCGGCTGGAGAACCTGACCGGGGACATCCGCGTCGAGTTGCGCGAAAAAGACCTGCGCTATTCCGGCATCAGCCGCCAAGGCAACGCCATCCTGCTCAGTTTTCGCGACGCCGACACCCGCGCCAAGTCGCGCAAAGTGCTGGAGGACAACCAGCCGGATCTGATATTCACCGAGCAGGATCTCGGCCCGAACGAACTGCGCCTGATCGCCACCATCAAACCGGAAGCGATCAAACGTACGCAGGAATTCGCGCTGAAGCAGAACATCACTACGCTGCAAAACCGCATCAACGAACTGGGCGTATCCGAACCGGTCATCCAGCAAGAGGGCGCCGACCGCGTGGTGGTGGAACTGCCTGGCGTGCAGGACACGGCCAAGGCGAAGGAAATCCTCGGCCGCACCGCGACCCTTGAGATCCGCATGGTGGACGAGGCAAACAGCAATCCGACGGCGCTGCTCGCCGCACAGCAGGGCCAGGTTCCGTTCGGCGACGAGCTCTACACCGAGCCAGGCGGCTCGCCGCTGCTGGTGAAAAAGCAGGTCGTGCTGACCGGCGACCGTATTACCGACGCCCAACCCGGCTTTGACGGCCAAACCCACGAGCCAGCGGTCAACGTGACGCTGGATGCACCGGGGGCGCGCATCTTTAAGGATGTCACGCGCGAGAACGTAGGCAAGCGCATGGCCATCCTGCTGATCGAAAGAGGCAAGGGCGAGGTCGTGACCGCCCCGGTGATCCGCACCGAGATCGGCGGCGGACGCGTGCAGATCAGCGGGCGCATGACCGCTAGCGAGGCGACCGACACGGCGCTGCTGCTGCGCGCCGGCTCGCTCGCCGCACCGATGGAAATCATCGAGGAGCGCACCGTCGGCCCCAGCCTCGGCGCCGACAACATCAGGAAAGGTTTCCATTCCACGCTCTGGGGTTTTACCGCGATCGTCGTGTTCATGAGCATGTATTACATGCTGTTCGGCCTCATTTCGGCGCTGGCACTCTCGTCCAACCTGCTGCTGCTGGTGGCCCTGCTGTCGCTGCTGCAAGCAACCCTGACGCTGCCCGGCATCGCCGCCATCGCGCTCACCCTGGGCATGTCCATCGACTCCAACGTGCTCATCAACGAGCGCATCCGCGAGGAGCTGCGCAACGGGACCTCGCCGCAGGCGGCGATCCACGCCGGCTACGAGCGCGCTTTCGGCACCATTCTCGACTCCAACGTGACCACGCTGATCGCGGGACTGGCGCTGCTGATCTTCGGCTCCGGCCCGATTCGCGGCTTCGCCGTGGTATTTTGCCTTGGCATCGTGACCTCGATCTTCAGCTCGGTGGTAATCTCGCGCGCGGCCGTCAATCTGATCTACGGCTCACGCCGCCGGCTGGAGAAACTGGCGATCGGAAACACCTCGTGGAAATGAACGACGCGGAGCGCTAGCCATGGAATTCTTCAAGATCCGCAAAGACATCCCGTTCATGCGCCATGCGCTGGTGTTCAACGTCATTTCGATGATCACCTTCCTGCTGGCGGTGTTCTTCCTCGCCACCCGGGGACTGCACTACTCGATCGAATTCACCGGCGGCACGGTGATCGAACTCGCCTACGACCACTCTGCCGAGATCCAGGATATCCGCAACGCGCTGGAAAAGGGCGGCTACGCCGACGCCTCGGTGCAGAATTTCGGCTCCTCGCGCGACGTGCTGGTGCGCCTGCCGCTCAAGGTCGGCCAGTCGAGCGCCGACCTGTCGAAAAAGGTCATGGATACGCTCTCGGCCGAGGACAAGGGCGTGCAGCTGCGCCGCGTCGAATTCGTCGGGCCCCAGGTCGGGCGCGAGCTGGCCGACAACGGCGCTCTCGCGCTGGTCGTCGTCTGCCTCGGCATCATGGCGTATCTCGCGCTCCGGTTCGAGTGGCGTTTCGCCGTCGCGGCGATCGTCGCCAACCTGCACGACGTCGTCATCATTCTCGGCTGTTTCGCGCTGTTCCGATGGGAGTTTTCCCTGCCGGTGCTGGCGGCCGTGCTGGCGGTGCTCGGCTACTCGGTGAACGAATCGGTGGTGATCGCCGACCGGGTGCGCGAGAATTTTCGCAAGATGCGCAGGGCCTCGGTCACCCAGATCATCGACAACGCCATCACCAGCACCATTTCGCGCACCATCATCACTCATGGCTGCACCCAGGCGATGGTGCTGTCGATGCTGCTGTTCGGCGGCGCCGCGCTGCATTACTTCGCGCTGGCGCTGACCATCGGTATCATGTTCGGCATCTACTCCTCGGTGCTGGTCATGGCGCCGATCGTCAAATGGCTGGGCGTGTCGCGCCAGCAATTTATCCTCCCGCCGAAGAAGAACAAGCAGGAAGCGGTGGTGTAACCGGCACGGCCGGTTGACGCCGGTGAAGGAGCCGGGAGTGAACAAAATACTGGTGTGGGACCTGCCGCTGCGGATGTTCCACTGGATGCTGGCGCTGCTGGTCACGATCTCCATCGTCAGCGCCCACATCGGCGGCAATGCGATGCAGATTCACCTGCGCAGCGGCTACACCATTCTCACCCTGGTGCTGTTCCGCATCCTCTGGGGCTTTTTCGGCAGCACCCACGCGCGCTTTGCTTCGTTTGTTCGCGGCCCCGCCACGGCGATCGCCTACCTGAAGGCGCTGCGCCGCCCAAACACCGGCCGCCACCTCGGTCACAATCCCGCCGGCGGCTGGTCGGTGATGTTGATGCTGGCGGTGCTGCTGCTACAGGCCGGTACCGGCCTGTTTTCCAACGACGACATCGCCACCGAGGGGCCGCTGGCGAAACTGGTGGGCAAGGCCTGGAGCGACCGCATCACCGGCATCCACGACATCAACGTGATCGTGCTGTATGTGTTTATCGGCCTGCACCTGGCGGCGGTCGCGTTCTACGTTTTCTTCAAGCGCGATAACCTGGTCAAACCGATGCTCACCGGTTTCAAGGATGCCGATGCGCACGGCGAAGCCGTGCAGACAGCGCAGACAGCGGGAAAAACCTGGCTGGCGGCGACCTTGCTGGCGGCCTGCGCCGGCTGCGTCTACCTGCTGATCACTAGCGCCTGATAAAACTGCGGCTCAAGATGCAAAAAGACCGGTGCACGCACCGGCCTTTTTTGTTTCTACCGCAGCAGAATTAATCTTTCTTGCGAAAATCGTCGTGACAGGCTTTGCACGCTTTGCCGGTTTCGCCGAACTGCGCCTTGATCGCATCGAGGTCTCCGCCCTTGGCAACTTGAGCCAGCTTGGCCGTCTCCTGCTCCAGCTTCTCATGCCGGGATTTGAATTTCGCCGCTTCGGTCCAGATATTGGGCTTGGCTTGCGTCTTGCCTTTGTCCGTGCCGGCGATGAATGCATCCCAGGGCAGTTTCGACATTTCCTCGACGATGGCCGCATTCTTGGCGACCTCCGCCTTGTCGAAGGGCCGCTTGCCCTTGACCACCGCTCCTATGCGGCCGAAATGCTGACCCATGACGAACAGGGCGGATTGGCGGTATTTGATCGCGTCCTCGGGCTTGCCAAACGGCGATTGCGCCTGCGCCGCGCCAGCGCTGCCGGCAATAAGGACCATACTTAAAAGCGGTTTTAGAATCGACTGCATATAATCTCCTTCTGTGCGTTGGATTTCCCGAGGCTCTGCACCTCGCCCCGTGGTTACGGCGGCCCAAGTGTACCCAATTCCTGCCGGCCGGTCAGCACCAATCGGCAGCGAGCAGCCAGACCGGCACTTCCCGGCGCCCGCGGTCTTCGCGCCCCATCTAAATGCGCCTGGCCAGTTCCGCTGCCTTGCCGGTATAGGTCCAGGGCGCAAGGGCAAGCAGGCGCTGCCGCTCCGCCTCCGGGATGGCGAGCTGCCCGATGAATTGCTGCAGCGACTCGCGCGTGATGCCCTTGCCGCGGGTGAGCGCCTTCAGCTGCTCGTAGGGTTCGGGCAAGCCGTAGCGCCGCATCAGCGTCTGCACCGCCTCGGCCAGCACTTCCCAGGTCGATTCCAGATCGGCGCGCATCACCGCCGGATTGGCTTCGAGCTTGTTCAGGCCCTTGAGGCAGGAAACGCAGCCGAGCAGGCTGTAGCCGAGCGCCACGCCCACATTGCGCAGCACGGTGGAATCGGTCAGGTCGCGCTGCCAGCGCGACAGCGGCAGCTTGTCCGACAGATGGCGCAGCAAGGCATTGGCCAGTCCGAGATTGCCCTCGGAGTTCTCGAAATCGATCGGGTTGACCTTGTGCGGCATGGTGGACGAACCGATCTCGCCGGCGACCAGCTTCTGCTTGAAATAGCCGAGCGCGACGTAGCCCCAGATGTCGCGGTCCAGATCGATGAGGATGGTGTTCGCGCGCGCGCAGGCATCGAACAGCTCGGCCAGCGCGTCGTGCGGCTCGATCTGGGTGGTGTAGGGATTGAATTCCAGGTGCAGCGCCTCGACGAACTTGCGCGCGAAGCCTTCCCAGTCGAACGCGGGATAGGCCGCGAGGTGCGCGTTGTAATTGCCCACCGCGCCGTTGATCTTGCCCGTCAGGCTGACTGCGGCGATGCGCGCGCGCGCGCGCTGCAGCCGGTGCACCACGTTGGCCATTTCCTTGCCTAGCGTGGTCGGAGTGGCCGCCTGGCCGTGCGTGCGCGCGAGCATGGGCGCATCCGCAAGCACATGCGCCAGAGCGCGCAGCTTGCCGGCGATGTCATCGAACGCGGGCAGCATCACCTTCTCGCGCGCATCGGCGAGCATCAGCGCCTGGGCGAGATTGTTGATGTCTTCCGAGGTGCAGGCGAAATGGATGAACTCCGCCGCCGCCGCAACCTCCGCATGGCCGGCGAAACGCTCCTTCAGCCAGTACTCGACCGCCTTGACGTCATGGTTGGTGCGCGCTTCGATTTCCTTGACGCGGGCCGCGTCGGCCTCGGCAAAATCGGCCGCCGCCTGCCGCAGTTCCACCACCGCCTTGGTGGAAAAGGGACGCAGCTCGGCCAGTCCCGGTTCCTGCGCCAGCGCAATCAGCCATTCGATCTCTACCCGTACCCGCTAGCGGATCAGTGCCGCCTCGCTGCAATAGACGGCGAGCGGGGCGAGCTGCTTGTGGTAGCGCCCGTCCAGGGGCGAGAGCGCGCTGAGCGGCGAGGGCATTTTGCAGTGTTTGACAGTTCCGCAGCAAAATTCATTTTATCATGCGCGCGTCATTCGGTGCTTCTGAGACGAACGGTGCCGATGATATAATGTGTCCCCAAGACGAATCGCGGCAAATTTACAATGAGATTACTCGGCTCCCTGACCAGCCCCTATGTACGCAAGGCGCGCATCGTTCTGGCGGAAAAACGGATCGAATACACCTTCGACCTGGACGACCCCTGGGATGAAAAGTCCAGGGTCCCGGACGCCAATCCGCTGGGCAAGGTACCGGTGCTGGTGCTCGAGGACGACAGCACGCTGTTCGATTCGCGCGTGATCGTGGAATTTCTCGACAGCGTGTCTCCGATCAGCCGCCTGATCCCCTCGAACAATCGCGAGAAAATCGAGGTCAAGCGCTGGGAAGCGCTGGCCGACGGCGTGCTCTACGCCGCAGTCGCCGTAGTGCTGGAGCGCCGCCGTCCGGTGAAACAGAAAAGCGAAACGACGATCAAGCGCCAGATGGACAAGATCGAGCGCGGCGTGGCGGTGATGGCCAGGGACCTGGGCGCCAAGCCCTGGTGCACCGGCAATGCGTTCACCCTGGCCGACATCGCCTGCGGCGTCGCGCTGGGTTATCTCGATTTTCGCCACGATTCATACGACTGGCGCGTGCTGCACACGAATCTCGCCAAGCTGGCGGCAAAGCTGGCGGAACGCCCGTCCTTAGCCGATACCGCGCCGCGCGAAACGCAGGTCGCCGCCGCGGCCGCGCGCAAGTAGGGCGGATTCATTCCGCGCGAGCGGCTCCGTGCGCGGAGGCCGAAACCGCTTGCATTAATGAATCACTCCGCCGCCCAGGCATATCTCGCCTTGGTACAGCACCGCCGACTGTCCCGGCGTAACCGCCCATTGCGGCTGCTCGAAGCCGAGTTCAAGCAAATCGTCCCCGATGCGAACGATACGGCAGCGCGCGTCGGCCTGCCGATAACGCGTCTTGGCCACATAGGCCGGCGACGCAACCGGCGCGCTGCCGCTGATCCAGGAAAGGTCGGCGGCGCGCAGGCTGTCGCTCTGCAACAGCGGATGATCGCGGCCGGATACCACGACAAGTTCGTTCTTCGCCATGTCCTTGCCCGCGACATACCAGGCCTCGCCGTCGCGCCCGCCGCCCTTCACCCCGCCTATGCCTATGCCTTTCCTCTGGCCGATGGTGTAGAACGCGAGTCCGACGTGCTCGCCGATCACCCGGCCCTCGGGCGTGCGTATCGGGCCGGGCGTGCGCGGCAGATAGCGGTTGAGGAATTCGCGGAACGGACGCTCGCCGATGAAACAGATGCCGGTCGAGTCCTTCTTCGCGTGCACCGGCAGGCCCGCTTCCCTGGCGATCCTGCGCACCTCGGTTTTCTGCAGTTGCGCCAGAGGGAAAACCGCGCTGGCGAGTTGCGCCTGGCTCAGACGGTGCAGGAAATAGCTCTGGTCCTTGCTCCGGTCCGCCGCCTTGAGCAGCTCGTAGCGACCCGCATTTTCTCCCTCGCGGGCTTCGCGCACGCCGGCACCGTTTCCACCAACGCTGGCGCCCACAAAACGGACGCCAGCACCGTTATCACCAACGCTGGCGCCCACAAAACGGACGCCAGCGTAGTGC
>DAIDTN010000182.1 GCA_027457185.1 Burkholderiales bacterium
CAACAGCTGCGTCTGGAAGTAGCGGATGGTGTTCGCATCCGAACGCTCGAAACGGGTGCCGGGAAAGGGGTTGAACGGAATCAGGGTGACCTTGCAGGTGGGCAGCTTGCGCATCAGCCTGATCAGCTGGCGGGCGTGCTCGGGCTGGTCGTTGACGCCCTTCATCAGCGTGTATTCAAAGGTGATCGAAGTGCGAGGCTTGCGCGCCACCCAGCGCTGGCAGGCTGCCAGCAGCTCGGCGATCGGATAACGCTTGTTGAGCGGTACCAGTTCGGTGCGCAGCTCGTCGTTGGCCGCATGCAGCGACACAGCTAGCGACACGTCGATCGCATCGGACAGCTGGTCGATCAGCGGCACCATGCCGGCGGTGGACAGGGTGACGCGCTTGGCCGCCAGGCCAAAGCCCAGATCGTCGCGCATCAGCCGCATCGCCTTGACCACGTTGTCGAAATTCGCCAGCGGCTCGCCCATACCCATCATGACGACATTGCTGATGAGGCGCTCGCCCTTTGGCGTGGCGCCCGGTGCCTCCACGGCGCCGCCCTCCGGCGTACCGCCGGCATCGCGCGCCAAAGCGCGGGATGCGAGCCAGAGCTGACCGATGATCTCAGCCGTAGTCAGATTGCGGTTGAAGCCCTGCTTGCCGGTGGAACAGAATTTGCAGTCGAGCGCGCAGCCTGCCTGCGAAGAAACGCACAGGGTGCCTCTATTCGCCTCTGGAATGAACACGCTTTCGACCGCGTTGCCATTGCCTACTTCTATCAGCCATTTGCGCGTGCCGTCGGCGGCCGTGGCATCGGCCACGGTCCGAGGCACCTCGATCGTGGCGCACGCGGCCAGCTTTTGCCGCAGCGACTTGGCGAGGTCGCTCATGTTTGAAAAATCCGCCTCCCCGCTCTGGTGCATCCAGCGCAGCAGTTGCTTGGCGCGAAACGGCTTCTCGCCGATTTCGGCGAAGAAAGCGCTCAGTTGCGCGGCATCGTGGTTGAGGAGGTTAGGCTTCACGGCTGCCCGAGTTTCAGCGCGAGTAGATGTTAAGCGCCGGGAAAAAGTAGGCGATTTCCACTTTGGCGGTGTCCACCGCGTCCGAACCGTGCACCGCGTTGGCGTCAATGCTGTCGGCGAAATCGGCGCGGATGGTGCCCTTGTCCGCCTTTTTTGGATCGGTAGCGCCCATCAGTTCGCGGTTCTTGGCGATCGCGGTCTCGCCCTCGAGCACCTGCACCATCACCGGGCCGGAGATAATGAACTTCACCAGGTCCTCGAAAAAAGGCCGGCCCTTGTGCACCGCGTAAAAACCCTCCGCCTCGGCGCGTGACAATTGCAGCATGCGCGCGGCGATAAGCTTCAAGCCATTGGTTTCAAAGCGGGAATAAATCTTGCCGATCACGTTCTTGGCCACAGCATCGGGCTTGATGATGGACAGGGTGCGTTCCAAAGCCATGCAAATCTCCAAAAAATTTCATCAGGAAAAGCTTAACGTTATATTTTATCAGGGATTTTACTTTATGTCGCCTGCTCTGTCCCGACCAAAGATTAGCCACAGGTCTGCGCATTGCACGCATGGACCCGGCAGGTCCGTGCGCATAGGCAAGCCGCCGGAAGTGGCGCGGTTCAAGCCTGCGGCCGCCAGCTGATCAGCCAGCCAGCCTCACCGGCACCGGCCTCCCAGCCGCTGGCCACGCCCAGGCCCGGTACCGCCACTAGCGTGTCTGCGCAATAGACCAAGGGCAGGCGCTCGCGTTCCCACGGCGGCAGGCACGCCTCCTGCAACAGGTTTTTCAGGCTGCGTGTAGAGCCTTTGGCCTGCAGGCGCAATTTCTCGCCTCCCAGCCGCAGCCGCAGGCTCAGACCCAGTTCGCGCACGCGCATGCAAGCGAGGCCTGCGCCTTGCCTTCGCGTGAAGCGCAGCGTCCCGCCCAATTCGGGCAGAGGCCAGGTGCGAGCACCGTCCCATTCGCGCCGCAAGTCCACGGGCGGGTCCGGCAGCACCGGCAGCAGATAAGCCCACCCGGCGTAGCGGCGCAGTTCGCGTGCACCCAACGCGATGCGCACGGCGGCGTCATCGCGCGCCGTGAACAACTGGCGCAAGCCTTCCTGCAGACGGTCCGCCTCGGGCGCTGCCTGGCCCTGTTGCAGCAGCAGCCAGCGCAACAGGTTCTTCGCTCGCGCGCTGCCCATGCGCCGCAGATCCGCCAGCGCCAGCCTGTTTCCCCGCGCCGCGCGTTTTGCATCTGCCTGGGCCAGCTGATCCAAAATCAGACTCGCCTCCGCCAGATGTCCGGCTGCGCGCGCCAGCGTCGCGCGATAGCCGGGAAAAGCCTGCCCGATCACAGGCAGCACCCGGTGGCGCAGGAAATTTCGGTCGTGGCGGGTGTCGGCGTTGCTCTCGTCCTCGACCCACTTTAGCTTGTGCGCGCGGGCGTAGGCTTCGATATGCTTGCGCGAAAGCGCGAGCATCGGCCGCAGAATCGCGGCGCGCGGCGCGCCTTTGTCCTTGTTGCCGCGATCCTGCGCCCTGATCAAGGGCATCGCCGCGCCGCCTTTCACCCCAGCGCCGCGCAGCAGCTGCAGCAGCAAGGTCTCGGCTTGGTCGTCCAGGTGCTGGGCGAGCACGATGAAATCGGCGTTGTCCTGTCTGGCATAGACCTGGTAGCGCGCGCGGCGCGCGGCGGCCTCCAGGCCCTCGGCGCGAAAAGGCGCCACGTCGACGTCATGCAGAGCCAGCGCTATCTTGCGGTGCTTGCATACGCGCGCGCAGAATGCGGCCCAGCGGTTCGCGTTCGGGCTGATGTGGTGGTTGACGTGCACGCAGGAAAACTGGAAGCCCAGCGGGCCGGCGAGCCCGCGCAGCACCTCCAGCAGCACCACCGAATCGAGGCCGCCGGACAAACCCAGCACCAGTCTGGCCCCGGGAAAGAGCAAGGGCTCGAGCGCCGCGCCGATCTTGGCTTCGAGACTGTCCAAGCTATTCGGTTTCGACTTCCTTGAATTTGCCATAGGCCATCAGGCGGTCGAAGCGCGCTTCGATCAATTCGTCGACGCTCTTGGTCGCCAATGAGCGCAACGCATCCTGCAGCGCTTTTTTCAGATTCTGCGCCATGGCCGCGTGGTCGCGGTGGGCACCGCCCAGAGGTTCATTGATGATCTTGTCGATCAGGCCCAGGGTTTTCAGCCGGCTGGCCGTGATACCCAGCGTCTCGGCAGCCTCGGGCGCCTTGTCGGCGCTTTTCCACAGTATCGAGGCGCAACCCTCGGGCGAAATCACCGAGTAAATCGCATACTGCAGCATCATCACCATGTCGCCCACTGCAAGGGCGAGGGCACCGCCTGAACCGCCCTCGCCGATCACGGTGCAGATGACCGGCACCCTGAGTTCAGCCATGACGTAGAGGCTGCGGCCGATCGCCTCGGACTGGCCGCGTTCCTCGGCACCGATGCCTGGATAGGCGCCGGGCGTATCGACGAAAGTGAGCACCGGAATCGCGAATTTTTCCGCCAAGCGCATCAGGCGCATCGCTTTGCGGTAGCCCTCCGGACGCGGCATGCCGAAGTTGCGCAGGATTTTCTCCTTGGTGTCGCGCCCTTTCTGCTGTCCTATGACCATTACCGACTGGCCGTTGAAGCGCGCCAGGCCGCCTACGATCGAAAGATCGTCGGCATACGCCCGATCGCCGTGCAGTTCCTCGAAATCGGTGAACAGCGCGCCGATGTAATCCAGCGTGAACGGGCGCTGCGGGTGGCGCGCCACCTGCGCCATTTGCCAGGGCGTGAGCTTGGCGTATAGCTCCTTGGTCAGCGCATTGCTCTTTTTCTGCAGCCGCGCGATTTCCTCGGATATATCCACCGCCGAGTCATCCTGCACGAAACGTAATTCCTCGATCTTCGCCTCGAGATCGGAAATGGCTTGTTCGAATTCCAGGAAAGCGGTTTTCAATGGGCGATGCCACGATCGACGTGAACAAGTGCGTATTCTATCGCACTGTCCCGGCAGCGTACGCAGCCGCGGTTCCAGCCAGTCAATATTCCACCGGTACCGGATCCAGGCTGCGCCACAGGTACCAGGTGGCAACGGAGCGCCATGGCGTCCAGTTCGCGCCCAGTACGCGAATTTGCTCGCGCGCAACGCGCGCACCTTCGAAATAGTGCCGGCAGATCGCCTTCTGCAGGCCAAGGTCGTCGAGCGGCAGTACGTCGGGACGCAGCAGGTTGAATATCAGAAACATCTCCGCGGTCCAGCGGCCGATGCCGCGCACCTGGATCAGCTCGGCGATCACCGCCTCGTCGTCCATGTCCGGCCAATCGCGCGCATGGATGCTGCCGTCGGCGAAATGGCGCGCCAGATCCACGATGTACTCGGTCTTGCGCTGCGACAAGCCGCAGGCAAAAAGCCGCCGGCGCGCCTTGAGCATCTGCTCGGGGCTCGCCTCGGGCGCTACGGCGAGCACCCGGTTCCACACGGACTCCGCCGCTTTCACCGAGATCTGCTGGCCGACAATTGAACGTGCCAGCGTCTTGAACGGCTGGCCGCGGCGTACCAGCGCAATGCGCGGATGGGCGCGGATGATGCCGGCAAGCACCGCATCGCGGCGCGCCAGCGCACGCTTGGCGCGCAGCCAGTACGCCGGCGTCATGAAGTCTGCGCCAGCAGAGGCCGTGCCCTACGCGCGCGCAACGGCGTGCGGCATGACGCGGCTGTGCGCGGCGACGTGCTGGACCAGGAAACCCATCTGGTCGGACAGAATCTTGCGGTTAGTAAGGATCAGGTACTCGGCCTTGTTCGGCACATAAGGCGTATAGAGCAATTCCATGCCGGCTTCCTCGGGCTTGCGGTTGCGCTTGACGCCGTTGCAGTGGCGGCAGGCCGAGACCACGTTCATCCAGTGATCGCGCCCGCCGCGCGACAGCGGCGTAATGTGATCGCGCGTTAGACGCAGGTAGCCGAACTCGGCGCCGCAGTACGCGCAGATGTGGCGGTCGCGTCGGAACAACTCGCGATTGCTGAGCGGAGGCACCTGAGAGAAGCCCCTGGCCGCCATCGCCCTGCCCTTGATCGCGATAATGGAGTTGGTGGTGATGCTCGAGCGCTCGCCGGTCTTGCGCGAAGTGCCCCCATAGACGGTAAAGGCACTCTCCCCCAGTGTCCATGCAACGAGGTTCTTGGCGTAGTAATAGCAGGACTGCTGCCAGGTTACCCAGCGGTGCGGGACGCCGTGGAAGTCGAGCGTCAGGATGAGCGGAATTTCCGCCATACGCGTGCCTCAAATCTCCGGTGAACAGAACAGCCGGACTTGATGCATTGCGGAATAAGACCGAAAAATAAACGGTCATCAAGCCCTTACGAGAGATTTTGCCTCAAAAGACGCGCCGACGCCAGAGTCAGGCGCGTCTACGATTTTTGCCACCAATACCGGCCAACTCCGCGCAATTCACGTGGACGCTGGGCGTGTGGGCTCGAAGCGACTCGCGGTAGTCCATGCTCGATGTGAACATAGCGTCCCCTCGATCGATGCGGGTCGATGGCGCCCGTGTCGACCGATCCCAGGCCAGTCGAAGATCAACGAAGAACAAGGACTTGCCGGTGCAGCCGCCGAATAGGCGATAATTCCGCGGCACGCGCGATGCGAATAATCTAGATCTGGAGGCGATATGTACAAGCACATCCTGATACCCACCGACGGGTCGGCGCTTTCCGACAAAGCGGTAGACGCGGCAATCACGCTGGCGAAGCTGCTGGGCGCGCGCATTACCGCATTCCACGCGATGGAGCCTTATCCCCTTCAGGGCGCCTACGCTGCGGAAGCCAGCGGCGTAGCCGAATTGCAGCCGGAAATCTTCGCCGAACGCAGCGAGGTTTACGCCAAACGCGTGCTGGAGGCCGTCGGCCGCGCGGCGGCCGCGGCGAATGTCCAGTGCACAACCGGCTACGCCACCGCCCACTCGCCATCGCAGGCGATCGTCGAGAAAGCCGACAAGGAAAAGTGCGACCTCATCGTCATGGCCTCGCACGGGCGGCGCGGGTTCGAAGGATTTCTATTGGGAAGCGAGACCCAGAAAGTCCTGACCCATTCCTCGATTCCGGTGCTGGTCTACCGCTAGCGCCAAGAACAATGGGCGGAGACGCCCGCCCCCGTATCCTTCGGTCGCAAGGCGGGCAGCCCCGCCGCCGTCAAACGACCCGCGCGCCTGTTACCCGCCCGACCTCGGGTCGCCGGCATAACCCAGCGCCTTCCAGTCGAGCCGGCCGTCCTTGCCATGGCAGTCGTTGCATTTGAGCGCTTCCGCCTTGGGTACGACCATGTGGTTCACCTTCCAGTACATGTCGGTCGGCGCAAAACCATACTGCCCGCTGTAGTCCAATCCCGCCGCTTTCATGCCGACCACCAGCGCTTGGTTCCAGTCCCAGTGCTTCCAGTAGCCGCCCCACAGGTTCGGCACAGCCAGGACTTTATTGACCTAGTCGTAAGGCTGCTTGCCCTGCATGACCTTGAACGGCGTGATCTTCGCGCTCTTGTCGCTGCGATCCCCGCGCGGGGAACTCAGGTGCGTGACCTTGCTCGGATCCATCTTGTCGCCGTGCAGGTAACGATCGCCCGAACCGTTGAACCACCTATAGGTCGGTTTCACGTCCTTCGCCCATTTGAAGTCGCCCTTCTGCTTATCGTAGAGCGGCTGGCCGTACTGGTCTTTTGCGACCTGGCCGTCCTTGCCCGCGGTGGACCAATCCCACCAGATCTTGGTCGGCAGCGCCCGCGCGAAAATCGGAATATGGCAGGTCTGGCATGCGACTCTCTCGGCGTGCTTGTTCAATACCGGATTGTTCTTGTGCGGCGTGCCGGCGTGGCAATCGGCGCAGCTGAGCGTGGTGCCGCCGCCCATGGCCGATACCGACAGCGCCTTGCCCGGGATCGCATGTTTCTCAGTCTTGTGACAGGCGCTACAGCTCATATTTGCCCCATCCGCCGCCATGTGCACGTCGGTCGAGCGTTTGGGTGCGGCCATCGAACTGTCGAGATCGCCATGCTTGATATGGTCGCCGCCGCCGCCATAGAAATGGCAGGCGCCGCAGGGGGCGCGACTGGTAGGCCCGACGCTCTTGGCGATTTTCTCCAGATCGACCGCTTTCCAGATCTTCCCGGACTTGGGCGGAAACTCGGTGTCCTCGTAGGCGGGGTTGCCCGATGCCGCCGGCAGTTTCTTGTAACTGCCCGTGGTGTCGTGGCAGATCAGACAGTCGACGTTGTCTGCCTTGCTGAAATCGAAGGAGGCGTCCTTCCACCCGTAGCCCGCGTGGCAGCTGGTGCAACGCGGATTATTGCTCGGCAACGCAATGCAATAGTTGTTGATCGCGTTTTTCTTGCCCAGATCCACCTTGCCTCTTCCCGGGACCTCCTGGTTCACGCTCCAGGTCCAGTGTTGCGTCTTCATGAAGTCGTGCGCCTGCTGCGCGTGGCACTGCAGACAGGCCCTGGTGACTTCCGGCCCGGTCTTGAACGGACCGTTGATCAGGCTCGAGTGGTCCTGCGCCGCCGCTGCCGCGCCCGCAAACAGGAAATACCAGGTCGCAATTGCAACTGCATGGACGATACGCTTCATGATTGTTCCCCTTCTTGCGTAAGATAAAAATGCCTATAGGAGAATCTGCATCACCGACTGCGAACCGCTGATGACATTTGTCAAATCAGTATTGAAAAGACCCTGATCCGCTGCCGCGATCAGACCGATCAATATTGACGATCCCCCCCGCCGCGCTGCTCCAGGCGCAAATATTCGGTGCAAATCGACGCCTTGGTCCCGCCCTCTTTTGTACGCGGCCGCATCGGAAAACGGGGCTTGATACACTAGGCTACAAATCTTCTCGCACAGAGCGCCGATTGACGGTTATAAATGCTGACATGGATACCGCGGACCACATCCTGATCGTCGACGACGACGCCGAGATTCGCAGCCTGCTCGGCGAGTACCTGCGCAAGAACGGCTACCTGACCGCCGTGGTCGCCGACGGCAAGGCGATGTGGGCCGCGCTCGCGCGCGGCAAGGGCGATCTGATCGTGCTCGATCTGATGCTGCCGGGCG
>DAIDTN010000183.1 GCA_027457185.1 Burkholderiales bacterium
CGTCCTTGGCCTCCAGGAACAGCAACCTCACGTCCACGCCCTTTTTCTTAAGCGCCGCAACCGTCTGCGGCAGCTCGCGTACCGAGGCGCCGCTGCGCGCGTCCATGCTCAGGGCGACATGCTCATGACCTGAGCCGGAGAGCGACTCGAGCAGCGGCACCACCAGGGCCACCGGGAGATTGTCCACACAGTAATAGCCGCTGTCTTCCAGAACATTGAGCGCGACGCTCTTGCCGGAGCCGGAAAGACCGCTGATCAGCACCAGTTGCATGACGGCAGGATAGCATCCGCACGCGGAAAACCATATACGGGGTCTTGGAGGCGGTTAACCCCAAACACAGCGCTGGGGTTTCATACAACATCATTGATTATGCGCGGATGTGTTTTTCATCCGTGCATAATCGATGATGCGCGCGGACGGCACGCCGTCCGCGCAAGTGCGTACGATTTCGTCCGCGCAACACGGCAACTGCCCAACTAACCCTTCAGGCACGCGCTCATGAACTTCTTGCGCTCCTCGCCCTTGAGTTTCTTCCCCTTGGCTTCCTTGCTGCAAGCGCGCATTTTGCTCTGCTGCGGGCTCACTTTCTTTGCCGCCGCGGGTGCTGCCGATTTTTCCGCCGGTTTCTTGTCCTGGGCCTGCGCGGCGGACACGCACAACAGTCCTGCCACAAGTGCAGCCATCAGCCTGCTCATTTTTCTCTCCTTGATGTTCGTTTATGTTTGGGGTGCCACGAGCTCCATAACGCCAGGGCCATGAATCAGTTGACCTCGCGCTTCAGCTCCCCCTGCTGCCGGGCGACGAATTCCTGGGTGCTGTCGTAGCCGCGCAGCTGCAGTATGTAATTACGCACCGCCGCCTCCAGCAGCACCGCCAGGTTGCGCCCGGCGGCCACCGGGATGACGACCTCGCGTATCGGCAGGCCGAGGATATCCTCGGTGAGTTCGTGCAGGGGCAGCCGCTCGGCCGGGGCGGCGCCGGCCTGGCCCGGTTTCTACAGATGCACGATCAGCTTGAGGTTCATTTTCGGGCGCACCGCCGTCTCGCCGAAAATGACGCGGATATTGAGCACGCCCAGGCCGCGCACCTCGAGGAAATCCTTCAGCAGCGGCGGGCAGCGACCTTCCAGGGTCTTGGCCGCGATGCGCGAGATCTCGACCACGTCGTCGGCGACGAGGCCGTGGCCGCGGCTGATCAGCTCCAGCGCGAGTTCGCTCTTGCCCACGCCCGATTCGCCGGTGATCAGCACGCCCAGGCCGAGCACGTCCATGAACACGCCGTGCATGGAGGTCGAATCGGCCAGAATCTTGGCGAGATAACGGCGCAGGGGGTCGATGACGGCGTCGGCGGCGGAGGCGGTTGCCAGTACCGGCACGTTTTTCGACTCTGCTGCGCGCAGCAATGCCGCCGGCGCGGCCAGGCTGTCGGCGAGGATGATGGCGGCCGGTTCGGCCGCAAACAGGTTGGCGATGACCTGACCGGTGGCGTCGCCGCTATAGCCGTCGATGTAGGCCAGCTCGCGCCGTCCCAGCACCTGGATGCGGTTGGGGTGGATCAGGTTGAGATGGCCGACCAGCGCTGCGGTATCGGCGCTGTCGCGGCGCACCGGCAGCGTTTCGCCGCCGCGGCCGGTAACCCAGCCTAAGCCGAGTCTTGCGGCGTTGTCTTCATACAGCCGCGCGATGCTGGTCTGAAACATCAGGTTGCCAATTGCTGATGAGCTGGTGCAGGGCGGCAGCGTCCCCGGTCTGGATCAGCTGCTCGCGCAGATCGGGATCGGAAAACATCTGTGCCAGTTCCGACAGAATTTGCAAATGCTGTTCGGTAGCCTGCTCCGGTACCAGCAGCACGAACAACAGCTTGACCGGCTTGCCGTCGGGGGAGTCGAAGGGTACCGGGGTGGAGAGGCGCACGAACGCCGCCACCGCTTCGCGCAAACCCTTGATCCGGCCGTGTGGAATAGCCACGCCCTGACCCAGGCCGGTCGACCCCAGGCGCTCGCGCGCGAACAGGCTGTCGAACACCAGGCTGCGCGCCAGGCCCTGGTTATTTTCGAATATGAGCCCAGCCTGTTCGAACATGCGCTTCTTGCTGCTGACCTCGAGGTCGAGCACGATGTTTGCGGGCGGCAACAATTTTGAAATGAGATTCATGGCGCAAGAGAAGTGGGCGGCGGGTTTGCGGCGGGCCAGGATCTTGAGGGCGCTACCGCAAGGCGCGCCATTCTACCCCAATTCCGCCGCCTGAGTTACTCCTCCTCCGCCTGGCGTTTGAGGGCGTCGTGGGGGTGGGCGTAGGCCTTGTCCTTGTGCTTGATGATCTGGCGGTCCAGCTTGTCCATCATCAGGTCGATGGCCGCGTACATATCCTCGTCGTCGCTTTCCACGTGGATGTCCTTGCCGCGCATGTGCACGCTGATCTCCGCCTTCTGCCGCAGTTTTTGCACCGACAGGATGACGTTGATGTCGATAACCTGGTCGAAATGGCGTTGGATGCGCTCCAACTTGGACAGGACGTAATCGCGGATGGGCTGGGTGACTTCGACATGATGACCACTGACCTGGACGTTCATCTTCGACTCCTTTCAAGGTTACAAGGACTTGCGCAGGCTCACCGGCGGGATACGCAGGGATTCCCGGTATTTCGCAATGGTGCGGCGCGCCACTACGATGCCCTGCTCGCCGAGAATCCGTGCAATCTTGCTGTCGGACAAGGGTTTCTTGCCGTCCTCCGCATGGACCAGCTGCTTCAGCAGCGCGCGGATCGCCGTGGCCGAACAGGCGCCGCCGGTTTCGGTGGCAACGTGGCTGCCGAAGAAATATTTCAACTCGAAGATCCCGCGCGGCGTGGCCATGAATTTCTGCGTGGTCACGCGCGACACCGTGGATTCATGCAGGCCCAGGGTTTCGGCGATCTCGCGCAGCACCAGCGGCCGCATCGCCACTTCGCCGTGGTCGAAGAAATGCCGTTGCCGCTCGACGATCGCCTGCGCCACGCGCAGTATGGTCTCGAAGCGCTGCTGCACGTTCTTGATCAGCCAGCGCGCCTCCTGCAGCTGATTCGACATCTGGCCGCCCGAGTGCAGCTTGTTTTGCAGAATCTCCGCGTACATGCGGTTGACGCGCAGCTTCGGCATGGCATCGGGGTTGAGCGCGACACTCCAGGCGTTTTTCACTTTCTTCACGATGACGTCGGGCACGATATAGCGCGTCTCGTTTGCAGTGTATTCGGCGCCGGGATGGGGATTCAGGCTTTGGATCAGGTGCTGCGCCACGCGCAGGCACTCGTCGTCGCAATGAAGCTGCCGTTTCAGCCGGGCGAAGTCGTGTGCGGCGAGCGCATCCAGGTGAGCGTGGACGATACCGATGGCGAGCTCGCGCGCCGGGGTGTCGGCGGGCAGGGCTTTCAACTGCAGTTCCAGGCATTCGGCGGGCGAGCGCGCGCCGACGCCGCTGGGGTCGAAACTCTGCAGATGATGCAGGGCGATCTGCAGCTCGTCCAGGCCGACCTCCAATTCCGGCGGCAGCATGTCGACGATTTCCTCCAGGCTCTGCGACAGGTAACCGCTTTCGTCCAGCGCCGCGATCAGGGTGTTGACCAGGCTTTTGTCGCGCGCCGACAGCTGCGTCAGCGCGAGTTGCCCCATCAGGTGTTCGCCCAGGGTGGGAGTGCTGGCCGCCAGCTGCGGATATTCAGATTCTTCGCCGTCGTCGCGCAGCGACGGCGCAGAGGCCGCATCGGCAAACCAGTCGATGTCGGCCGCCTCGCCGGAGCGCGAGTCCTCGACCGGAGCCGCGTCCGCCTCGGCGACATATTCCTCGCTCCGCGCGCCGTCGGGCGGCACCGCGACCGCCTCCGCTTCGGCCTCGTCGAGCTCCAGCAGCGGGTTTTCCATGAGGAATTTCTCCAGCTCCTGGTTCAGCTCCAGGGTGGATAGCTGCAGCAGCCGTATGGATTGCTGCAGCTGTGGCGTGAGGGTCAGCTGCTGCGACAGCTTGAGTTGCAGGGTTTGTTTCATCTTGAGCGGGAGCGTAGCGTCGGGGTCGCGTCGGGCCCTGGGCTACATGCGGAAATGCTCTCCCAAGTACACTCGTCTCACGTTTTCATTATAGACGATTTCATCGGGCTTTCCCTGCGCCAGCACCGATCCTTCGTTGATGATGTAGGCGTGGTCGCAAATGCCCAGCGTCTCGCGCACATTATGATCCGTGATCAGCACGCCGATTCCGCGCTGTTTCAGGAAACCGATGATCTTCTGGATATCGAGTACGGCGATCGGGTCGACGCCGGCGAACGGTTCGTCGAGCAGGATGAAGCTGGGACGGGCGGCAAGTGCGCGCGCGATTTCGACGCGGCGGCGCTCGCCGCCGGAGAGCGACAGTGCCGGATTATTGCGCAAATGCGCGATATGCAGCTCGCCCAGCAGGCCTTCCAGGCGCTCGTCGATTTCCGCTTCGGACAGGTCCTGCAGTTCGAGCACCGCCTGCACGTTCTCCTGTACCGTCAGCTTCCTGAACACGGAAGTTTCCTGGGGCAGATAGGACAGGCCCAGCCGCGCCCGGCGGTGGATCGGAAGCCTGCTGATTTCCTTGCCGTCCAGACCGATGCTTCCGCCGTCGAGCCGCACCAGTCCGACCAGCATATAAAAGCAGGTGGTCTTGCCGGCGCCGTTCGGTCCGAGCAGGCCGACCACTTCGCCGCTTTGCACTTCCAGCGATACGTCATGCACGACGGTGCGCGACTTGTAGCGCTTGTTCAATTTGCTGGCTTTGAGCTGACTCACTGCGCTTATCGTTTTGGCGCGCCGGGAGCGGGCGCCTTGCCGGCTCCTTCGGTGGATGTGCGCGGCTGGATCACCGCATGCACTCTGTCGTCGGGGCTGACGCTTGCGCCGGGGGCGGTGCTGCCGCCGCCGGTCACGGTGAAATACTCGGTGGGGGCGTCGTAGGAGATGTAGTTGCCGCGCACTTCGTCCGCGGGCTCGCGCTTGAGCCATGCATGATTGAAAAACTCCACCCGGTCGGCCTTGCCGTTGTATTCGATGCGGTCGGCCGCGCCGTCGATGTAGCCGTTGGCGCCGTCGCGCTTTTGCCGGAAGGTGGCCGGATTGCCGATGGCGGTGCCGTACTGATAGCCGTCCTTATCCTGGCGCAGCGTGACCTTGTCGGCGTGTATGGTGAGCGTACCCTGCGTCATCACCACCTTGCCTTCGAACACGCTGATCTTGTTCGCGTCGTCGACGTGCATGCGGTCGGATTCCAGGTTGATCGGTTTGGATCGGTCGGCCTTCTCCGCCTGCGCTGGCGCGGCCAACAGCCCCGCCGAGCAGGCGCAGACGAGAACAATGCCGAGTTTATTTGGCCACATCGTACGTGCCCCGGACCTGCGACAGCAGCGCGAACTGCCGCGTCTTGTTGTTGAAATCCATGCCGACCCCGGAGAGCCGCGACTTGCCCTCGGTAATGATCACAGGCTTGGCGGTGCGGGCGAAATTGCGGTCCGGAAAGACTTGCAGATAGTCGGTTTGCATGCGCATTTCGCTTCGTCCTTGACTGGCTTCGCGCACCACCACCACATTGCCGTAAAGCTTCGCCTCCTCGCCGCGGCTGGAGATCTGGCCGCGGTCGGCGCGGATCACGATCGGGGCCTTGTCGTCGTTGCGCTGCACCAGGCGCGGGGCGACGATATCGGTGCTGTCGTCGTCGGGATAATGCACCATGCGCGCGGCGGAGAGGACGTATTCGGGCTTGCCGGCGGCGTCCATTTTGGTGATGCCGAAGTCATCGGCGATGAAATCCGGGTCATGGCGCATCCGCCCCGACTGGTCCGGCGCAGGCATCTGCACCGCGCGCTCCAGCCAGAAGCTGCCCGCCGCCAGCGCCAGCATCAGCAGCAGCGGAAACAGAGTGGATACGCGGTTCCGTGTCATCGGATACGGTTCATTGCAAATGCGCGCCGATGGCGCGTTCGAGCGCGCCCTGGGCGCGCAGGATGAATTCGCACACTTCGCGCACGGCGCCATGTCCGCCGGATGCGCGCGTCACATAGTGGGCGCGGCTCTTCAGCGCCTGCGGTGCCGTGGGCACGGTCGCGGCAAAACCGCAGCGGGTGAGCAGCGGCAGGTCGAGCAGGTCGTCACCCATATAGCCCGATTGTTCGGCGGCAAGATGCATCTGCGCCAGCAGCGCGGCGTAGGCGCCGCGCTTGTCCTCCGCCCCCTGGTACAGGTGCGCGATGCCTAGGCTGGCCGCGCGCAGTTCGACCGCGCGCTAGTTCCTGGCCGTGATCAGCGCGACCTCCACTCCGTATTGCCTGAGCAGCTTGATGCCGAGGCCGTCCTGGATGTTGAACGCCTTCAGTTCCTCGCCGCGCTCGGAGTAATAGAGGGTACCGTCGGTCATGACGCCGTCGACGTCGAAAATCATCAGCTTCAGGCCCTCGGCGCGCTTGAGCGCGC
>DAIDTN010000184.1 GCA_027457185.1 Burkholderiales bacterium
ATCAACGTGTCTTCGGTGAACGGTTCGAAAGGCGCTTTCGGCCAGACCAACTATTCCGCGGCCAAGGCCGGCATGCACGGCTTCACCAAGGCGCTGGCGCTGGAGGTAGCGAAAAAAGGCGTCACCGTGAACACGATCTCGCCGGGCTATATTGGCACCAAGATGGTGACGGCGATCCCGAAAGAGATACTCGACAGCAAGATTATTCCGCAGATCCCGGTGGGGCGCCTGGGCAAACCGGAGGAAGTGGCCGGGCTGATCATCTACCTGTGCTCGGAAGAGGCGGCCTTCGTGACCGGCGCCAACATCGCCATCAACGGCGGCCAGCACATGCAGTAGAAATTGTAGGAGGCCCGCCCTCGGGCCGATCGGACTTCGATAGGTTACCGATCGCGGCGAGGGCGCCGCTCCCACAAGTTAGGTAAAAAAAGCCCCGCCGGGTTTTGGCAGGGCTTTTGAGTTGAGGAGACCGTGGCTTACTTCTTGCCGCTTTTGAATATACCGGCTGTGGCGGCCTTGATGCTTGCCTCGGACAAATCGGCGAACTGCTTGGTGGCGCGGTTGACGTTATCCATCATGGCGTTGGTCGCGGCGAGCGTGGATTTGACGGCGGCTGAAGCCACTTCGGCCCCCGGTGCGCCCTTGGTGAATTGCTCGGCACCGGCGGCGGCTTGTTGGTTGAGGCGCGTATGCTGTTCCTCGCCGAGCTTGGCCAATAGGGCCTGCGTTTGGCTTACTATTTCGTAAATGCTTTGGGCGTAACTGGCGGTTTGCTGCATGTTCGTCTGGGCGATTTTGGAGCGCAATTCCACCATTTCCTGTGGGTCGGTGATGGAAAGCAATTCGCGCGTGTTCTTTCCGGCTTGCTCCAGCGCATTGCGGGCCGCATCGAGATTGAGTTTCAGCAGTTGTTCGGCACCGGCGATGCTGGTCTGGGCAAAGGCAAGAGTGGATTCCAGAGCGGCTTTTTGCCAGGCTGCCAATTGTTCGTTGGGGTTGGCCATCTTAGGCTCCTAGGTAGGAATGTATGATGTAATGGGTTCAAACGGCTACGATGGTGCATTGCAACATTGGCTCATTGTACTCGTATGACCAGAAAAGTCAAGGGGAATGCTGCGATGCAACATAGTAAGGAAACTACCCAAAATCAACCGGATAGCGCGGAAGGTGCAGCGGCTGCCGAGTTGCGGCTGATCAAGAAATACCCGAATCGGCGGCTCTACGATACGCGCACCTCCAGCTACATCACTCTGGCCGATGTGAAAGAACTCGTGCTCAAGCATGAGCAATTTCAGGTCGTAGATGCTAAGACCAGCGAGGACCTGACGCGCTCCATCCTGCTGCAAATCATCCTCGAAGAGGAGGCGGGCGGCATGCCCATGTTCACGTCCGATCTGCTGTCGCAGCTGATCCGCTTTTACGGCAATGCGATGCAGGGCATGGTCGGCAATTACCTGGAGAAGAACATGCAGACCTTCGTCCAGGTGCAGAAGCAGCTGCAGGAGCAGTCGCGCTCGATGTACGGCGACAACGGCAAGATCAACAAGGACCTGTGGGCCCAATTCATGAATTTCCAAGGCTCCGCCATGCAGGGCATGATGGCGGCCTACATGGATCAAAGCAAGAATGTGTTCATGCAAATGCAGGAGCAGTTGAAAAATCAGACCAAGAACATATTCACCGGTTTTCCTTTCCCCGGTTTTCCCGGACAGCCCGCGCCACCGAAATAAGACGAGGACGATAAGTCTTGATTCATTGGTCGTGGGAGGCCCGCCCTCGGGCCGATCGATGGCTGACCATGGCGCCTGTCGGGGCGAGGGCGCCCCTCCTACACCCCGACAGTTGTGGTTCGAATAACGAGCCACGAGCCACGAGCAACGAACCACGTGTCTCCTAAAGTCGGATTCGTTTCGCTAGGTTGCCCCAAGGCGCTGGTCGATTCGGAGCGCATCCTGTCGCAGCTGCGCGCCGAGGGTTACGCCATCTCGCCCTCCTATGATGCGGCCGATCTGGTGGTGGTGAACACCTGCGGCTTCATCGATGCCGCGGTGGAGGAATCCCTCGACGCGATCGGCGAGGCGCTGGCGGAGAACGGACGGGTGATCGTCACCGGCTGCCTTGGCGCCAAGGGCGACCTGGTGCGCGAGGCGCATCCCAAGGTGCTGGCCGTGACCGGGCCTCACGCCGCCGACGAAGTGATGCAGGCGGTGCACGCGCATCTGCCGCGGCCGCACGATCCCTATACCGATCTGGTGCCGCCGCAGGGGGTGCGGCTCACGCCGGCGCATTACGCCTATCTCAAGATTTCCGAGGGCTGCAACCACCGCTGCAGCTTCTGCATCATCCCGTCCCTGCGCGGCGACCTGGCGAGCCGGTCGATAGGCGAGGTGATGCAGGAAGCAGAGAACCTCGCCAAAGCCGGGGTGAAGGAAATCCTGGTGATTTCGCAGGACACCAGCGCCTATGGCGTGGACGTCAAGTACCGCACCGGCTTCTGGCAAGGCCGCCCGCTGAAGACTCGTATGACCGAACTCGTGCGCGCCTTGTCCAGGCTGGGCGAACTCGGTGGCGCCGCCGAAGATTTGTGGGTGCGCCTGCATTACGTCTATCCCTATCCGCATGTGGACGAAATTATTCCGCTGATGGCCGAAGGCAAACTCCTGCCTTATCTCGACGTGCCGTTCCAGCATGCGAGCCCGCGCATCCTCAAGCTGATGAAGCGGCCGGCCTCGGGCGAAAACAATCTGGAACGCATCCGCGCCTGGCGCGCGATCTGTCCGGATATCACCATCCGCAGCACGTTCATCGCTGGTTTCCCGGGCGAGACCGAAGCCGAGTTCCGCCAGCTGCTCGATTTTCTCGAGGAAGCCGAACTCGATCGCGTCGGCTGTTTTGCCTATTCGCCGGTAGACGGCGCAAAGGCGAACGCGCTGCCCGACCCGGTGCCGGCGGAACTGCGCGAAGAGCGGCGCGCGCGCTTCATGGCGGTGCAGGAGAAAATCAGCCGCCGGCGCCTGAAGCGCAGGATCGGAAAAACGCTGAAGGTTCTGGTCGATGCGGTCGACGAACAAGGCGCAGTCGCGCGCTCCGCCGCGGACGCACCGGAAATCGACGGCGTGGTTCACATTGCCGGCGGTAAGGCGCTCAAGCCGGGGGACTGGGCCACGGTCAAAATCGAGCGCGCCGACGCGCACGACTTGTGGGGGCGAATCATTGGATAAGGGGAGCGTGAACATGGAATACCGAAAACTGGGCGCGAGCGGCCTCAAGGTCTCGCCCATCTGCCTTGGCACGATGATGTTCGGCGAGCGCACCGACGCGACCGAAGCGGGCCGCATCGGCGATTCGGCGCGCGCCGCTGGCATCAATTTCATCGATACCGCAGACGCCTACGCCAAGGGCGAATCCGAGCGCATCAC
>DAIDTN010000185.1 GCA_027457185.1 Burkholderiales bacterium
ATTTGAAATTGAACCGGCAAGTCTGGAAACAGGAAACGAGGAGAACAGCATGCAGCGCATGTCCGGTGGTCAGGCAGTCGTAGCTGCACTCAGGGCGGAAGGTGTGTAGCACGTCTTCGGTATCGCCGGCACGCACAACACACCGCTGTTCGACGGCGCCTACGGCGAGCCGGCGATTCATGTGGTGACGGTGCGCCATGAGCAGGGCGCGTCGATGATGGCGGCGGGCTACGCACGCGCCTCGGGCAGGATCGCGGCCTGCTTCGTGGTACCGGGGCCGGGCCTCACCAACGCGCTCACCGGGATGGGCATGGCCTACTCGGAATCGACGCCGCTGCTGATGTTCGCCGGGCAGAATGCCCTGGCCCAGCTCGGGCGCGAGGGAGATCACTTTCACGAACTGCCGAACTCGCTCGCCGTGGCCGGCTCGGTGTGCGGCTACGCCGAGCGGGTGTCGACGCCGTGCGCCATACCCAGGGCGGTACGCGAGGCGATGCGCGCCATGCACTGCCGGCGTCCGCGGCCGGCGTACATCGAAGTGCCGCTGGATGTGCAGAGCGGCGTGGCCGAAGTGGAAACGCTGCCACGCGAAGCGTTCAGCCGGCCGGCCGGTGATGCTGCGGGTATTGCCCGCGTGGCCGCGGCGCTCGGGTCGGCCGAACGCCCGTTCATCTTTGCCGGTGGCGGCGTGGCGAGCGCAGAGGGTTCGCAGCCGCTTGCACGTCTGGCGGAGTTGCTGGGCGCTCCGGTCGTGACCAGCATGTTCGGCCGGGGCGTGATTTCCGATCGGCATCCGCTGGCGCTGGGCGACGGTTGGGGCCGCTTCAATCTGTACGACGAACTGCTGGCGCAGGCCGATCTGGTGCTGGTGGTGGGTTCCAGGATAGACATCGTCTCCGACGCAAATCTGGGCGCGCGATTTCCCAGGCGCATTCTGCAGGTCGATCTGGATCCGCTGGTCGTCGGTCTGCGCCAGCCGGTCGAGGTCGCCATCGTCGGCGACGCGGCCGCGGTGCTCACGTCGCTGGGCGAATCGCTGGCGGGTGGCAAGGCGCGCGAGTGCTGGTTCGACGTCGCCGGTTTCAGGCAGCACCGGCGCGCCTGGATGACAGCGCGCGCCGGCCCGGTGCTGCAAGTGATCGAGGATCTGCGCGCGGCACTGCCCGAGGACACCATCTTCGTCGACGATCTCACGCTCGTCGGTTACTGGATGCCGCTGCTGCTGGAGACCTACCAGCCGCGTACGCTGATCCATCCCGGAACCTACGGCACGCTTGGCTACGCGCTGCCGGCCGCAATCGGCGCCAAGCTCGCCTGTCCGAAGCAGCCGGTGGTGGCGATCTCGGGCGATGGCGGGTTTCTGTTCACGCTGCAGGAACTGGCGACCGCAGTGGCGCAGAAGCTGGACCTGATCGCGCTGGTGTTCAACGACAACGCCTACGGCGCGATCAGGACTTACCAGGACCGGGTGTTCCGCGGGCGGCGCATCGGCTCCGACCTGGTGAATCCGGATTTCGCCAAGCTCGGCGAAGCGTTCGGCGTGCATAGCGCCCGGGTCGAACCCAAGGCGCTGGGGGCGGCGGTGCGGCGTGCGCGCGAGACCGGCGGCGTCTGGCTGATAGAGATTCCTTTTGCGCCGGAGGGACCACCGACGATGGTGCCCTGGATGCCGTGAGTGAATAAAGACGGCGCCTCCCTCAGGCGCGCGCTTTGGTCTTCCGTATCAGCCTGTAACGATCGGATTCTGCCAGCCGCCGGGCGGCGTCACGGTTTCGCCCACCTGCCGGGGACCCCAGGTGCCCGGCTCGTACCCGTACACCGGCGTGCCCGCCTTGAGCACGGGATCGACGATGCGCCATGCCTCTTCCACATAGTCCTCGCGCGCGAACAGCCAGCGGTCGCCGGCCATCGCATCGCCCAGCACCCGCTCGTACGCGTCCATCTCCGCGCCGTCGGGCCGATCGCTCGCGAGCAGTTCCATCTGCTCGCCTATCATCCGGTCCTCCGGATCCATCACTGTGGTGCCGATGGCGATGGTCATTTCCGGGTTGATCCGAAAGCGCAAATAGTTCGCTGCGCCGGCGCAGGCGGGAAATATCTTCGGCGCGCGGTGCAAGGTGACGGTGACCTCGGTGCAGCTTACCGGCAGGCACTTGCCCGCGCGGATGTAGAACGGCACCCCGGCCCAGCGCCACGAGTCGATCTCGAGCCGCAACGCCGCAAACGTCTCCCGCTGCGAGTCCGCTGCGACCCCTGCCTCCTGCAGGTAGCCGCGAAACTGGCCGCGCACCAGGTTTTTCGTCTCGATCGGCCGAATCGATTTCAGCACCTTGACTTTTTCATCGCGCATCGATTCGCTGTCGGCTCGTGCCGGCGGCTCCATGGCGAGGTTGGCCAGCAGTTGGAACAGGTGATTCTGAATCACGTCGCGGACCGTTCCCACCTGATCGTAGAAGGCGCCGCGGCCTTGCACACCAAAGCTCTCGGCCATGGTGATCTGCACGCTTTTGACGAATCTGCGGTTCCAGAACGATTCGAGGAATGCGTTGGCGAAACGGAAAAACACCATGTTGTGCACCGGTCGCTTGCCCAGATAATGGTCGATGCGGAAGATGTGTTCCTCGTCGAACGAGCGCAGCAGGATCTGGTTCAGGGCCTGCGCCGAAGCAAGGTCGCGACCGAAGGGCTTCTCCACCACGACACGGGCGCCGTCGGTGCAGCCGGACTTGGCCAGCTGCTCGACAACCGCGCCGAATAGCGCCGGCGGGATCGCGAGGTAGTGCGCCGGTGTGCGCGCCGCGCCGAGTTCCTTGCGCAGTGCCTGGAACGTAGCCGGATCGCCGTAATCGCCGTCGACGTAGCGCAGCAGCGCGCTCAGGCGCCCGAACGCGGCGGCATCAAATGTGCCGTGCCGTTCAATACTGTCGCGCGCGCGCGCCTTGAGCTGGTCCAGATTCCAGCCCGCCTTGGCCACGCCGATGACCGGTACGTCAAGATGGCCGCGTTTGACCATCGCCTGCAATGAAGGGAATATCTTCTTGTAGGCGAGGTCGCCGGTGGCACCGAAGAATACCAGTGCGTCTGATTGCAGTTCGCTCATCGTCAGCTCGCTTTCGTCGTCTTGGAATCGGTTGAGAAATTAATATTGCGACGCGCCAGTCCAGGAGGCATATGAGGGGAGGCGGACCGAAAGAAGTCTCTTCGGGGGATGTCTCCTCATTATGAAACAGGCGCTTACTTTCCGGCGGGCTTCTCCTCGTGCCCGCCGAATTCGTAGCGCATCGCCGAGAGCAGCCTGTCCTGAAATTGGGCTTCGCCGCGCGAGGCGAAGCGTTCGTAGAGCGCGGTGCTCAGCACCGGGGCGGGCACGCCTGCGTCGATCGACGCTTTGATCGTCCAGCGTCCTTCGCCCGAATCGGAGACTCGCCCCGCGAATTGCGCCAGCGCGGGGTCCTTGGTCAGCGCGCCCGCTGTCAGGTCGAGCAGCCACGACGCGATCACGCTGCCGCGGCGCCAGACCTCGGCAATGTCGGGCAGGTTGAGCTCGTACTGATAATGCTCGGGGTTGCGCAACGGCGTCGATTCCGCGTCGATCGCATGCGTCTGTTTGCCGACGTTCGCGGCGCGCAGCAGGTTGAATCCCTCGGCGTATGCAGCCATAAGGCCATACTCGATGCCGTTGTGGACCATTTTGACGAAGTGACCGGCGCCGTTCGGACCGCAGTGCAGGTAGCCCCGCTCGGCGGTGCCGCCGCCATTCTCCCGTCCGGGCGTGGACGCGATGTCGCCGACCCCGGGGGCGAGCCGCGCTAGGATGGGATCGAGATGCCGCACCGTCGCGACCTCGCCGCCGATCATCATGCAGTAGCCGCGCTCAAGTCCCCACACGCCGCCGCTGGTGCCGACGTCGACGTAATGGATGCCCTTGGGCGCCAATTCCTTGGCTCGGCGGATGTCGTCGACGTAGTACGAGTTCCCGCCGTCGATCAAAATATCGCCCGGCTCGAGGAGGGATAACACGGAGGCGATCGTGTTGTCGACGGCGGCGGCAGGAACCATCAGCCACAGCGCGCGCGGTTTGGCGAGCCTTTTCACCAGGTCGGCGAGCGAAGAGGCGCCGACGGCCTTGTCCTTGACCAGCTCAGCTACTGCCTTGGGCGACATATCGAACACCACGCAGTCGTGGCCGCCGGCGATTAGCCGCCGCACCATGTTCGCGCCCATGCGGCCGAGTCCGATCATTCCGAGTTGCATGATGACTTCCTTTCGATGAATAGATGACGAATGCGATGGCGCGCGCCGCGGCTAGTCTGCGCTCAGACCGGTTTGTCTCGAACCATCTGCGGCGGTCGAACGGCGGGATACGGAGCGGAATGACAGGAGCCGGTGCTCATCCAGGTGCCCGTTTCAGTCTGCGGGCGCTGCGAATCAGGGCATTGGTCGAGCTGTCGTGCGCGAGCTCGGGTTCGCTCCCGCTTTCGAGCTCGGGGATGATGCGCTGCGCCAGCGCCTTGCCCAGCTCGACGCCCCATTGGTCGAAGGAATCGATGTGCCAGATCGCACCCTGGGTATAGACGCTGTGCTCGTACAGGGCGACCAGCGTGCCCAGCGTCGCCGGCGTCAAGCGCTCGGCCAGGATCATGTTGGACGGCCGGTTGCCGTCGAACACCCGGTGCGTAACCAGCCAGTCCGGCGTGCCCTCCGCCCTGACCTGCTCCGGCGTCTTGCCGAATGCGAGCGCCTCGGCCTGGGCGAAGACGTTCGCGAGCAGCATATCGTGGTGAGCGCCTAGCGGGTTGAGCGACTGGGCGAAGGCGATAAAGTCGCAGGGAATGAGCCGCGTACCCTGGTGGATCAGCTGATAGAACGAGTGCTGGCCGTTGGTGCCCGGCTCGCCCCAGTAGATCTGGCCGGTGTCGCAGGCGACCGGCTCGCCGTCCAGCGTCACGCGCTTGCCGTTGCTCTCCATCGCGAGCTGCTGCAGGTGGGGGGGAAAGCGCTTCAGGTACTGCGCGTAGGGCAGGACCGCGACCGTCTGCGCACCGAAGAAATTGTTGTACCAGAGCGCGAGCAGGCCCAGCAGCACCGGCAGGTTGCGCTCGAAGGGCGCGGTGCGAAAGTGCTCGTCCATGCCGTGGAAGCCCGCGAGCAGCGCGCGGAAGTTCTCGGGCCCGACCGCGAGCATGGTGGACAGGCCGATCGCCGAATCCATCGAATAGCGGCCGCCGACCCAGTCCCAGAATCCGAACATGTTGGCGGTGTCGATGCCGAATTCGGCTACCTTCCCGGCGTTGGTCGAAACCGCGACGAAGTGCCTGGCCACGGCCTTCACGTCCCCGCCCAGTGCGCCTAGCGACCAGTCGCGCGCCGCGTGCGCATTGGTCATGGTCTCCAGCGTAGTGAACGTCTTCGACGCGACGATGAACAGCGTCTCGGCGGGGTCGAGGTCGCGCGTTGCCTCGGCAAAATCCGTGCTGTCGACGTTGGAGACGAAGCGGAACGTCAGGCGCCGGTCGCTGTAGTGCTTCAGCGCCTCGTAGGCCATGACCGGGCCGAGGTCGGACCCGCCGATGCCGATGTTGATTACGTTGCGAATGCGCTTGCCGGTATGGCCCTTCCACCCGCCATTGCGCACGCGCTCGGAGAAGTCAGCCATCTTGTCGAGCACCGCGTGCACCTGGGGCACGACGTTTTCGCCGTCGATCACGATCGACGCCCCGCGCGGCGCGCGCAAGGCCACGTGCAGCACGGCGCGGTTTTCGGTGACGTTGATCCGGTCAGCGCGAAACATGGCGTCGATGCGCGCGCGCAAGCCCGATTGCTCGGCCAGCGCGAGCAGCAGCTTGACCGTCGCGTCGGTGATCCGGTTCTTCGAATAGTCCAGAGTCAGGCCGGCCGCCTCCAGCGTCATGCGTTCGGCGCGCGCCGGATCGTCGGCGAAGAGTTCGCGCAGGTGCAGATTGCGGATCTCGCGCTGATGCTGCACCAGTGCCTTCCACGCCGCGGAGGCGGATACTGCTGCAATAGCGGCCGTCATCTCAAGGTACCTTTCGCGAGCTGGCGTTTAACGGGAGCGGGGGCGTTTGCCTTCGGCGGTGTGCTGCCACAGCCGGAAGCCGCCTAGGAATGCGTTGGCGTTGTCGCCGATTCGGCATCCGGGGGGCGGCTCGGCGAGCTTCTTCGCGTTGCCGCCGCCGATGACGACATCGTCGGGTTCTAGCGCGGCGCGCAGGTGCTCGACCACGTCAACGACATGCCGCCGCCACTTTTTCTTCCCCAGGCGCTCCAGGCCGCGTAGGCCCACATAGTCCTCATAGGTGGCCTTCCTGTAGGGCAGGTGGCCCAATTCCATCGGCTCGACGATGCCGTCCACGATCATCGCTGTTCCGAGGCCGGTGCCCAGGCCCAGAAACAGCATCCTACCGCCCTTGTACCCGCCCAGGGCCTGCATCGCCGCATCATTGACGACCTTGGTCGGGCAGCCGAACGCTGCTGCGTAGTCGAATGCGACCCATCCCGGCCCGAGATTGTGCGGCTCGGCCACCGGCCGGTTGCGCAGCACCGGACCCGGATACCCCATTGCGACCGCTTCATATTTCCAGTTCCCGGCGAGCTTCTTGACCGCCGCGACCATCTGCCCGGGCGTCAGCGTCGGACCGGAGGGAAACTCCCGCGATTCATCTTGCCCGGTGGCCAGGATTTTCACATGGGTACCGCCGACATCAACCGCCAGTACTTTCATTGCGCGCGCCTTGTGGACAGAAATACGTTCGGATCGATTGCTCCGTGGGGAGCGGGTATGCGCCCGGCTAAGCGGACTTCGCGAGAACAGCGCTCTTCGAGGTGATCACGCCCATGAGCTCGTTCCAGGAATTGACGAACGACGCCGCGCCTTCGTCCTGTAGTCTTGTCGCCAGTTCGTCGATGCGGATGCCCGCCTGGCCGAATTCGTGGAGCACGGCTTCGCAATCGCCGCCATCCGCGCGCATTGCCGCGCCGACCCTGCCGTGATCCGCGAACGCTTTCAAGGTGGCCTCCGGCATCGTGTTGACGGTAAGCGGCGCGGCCAGGGCCTCGATGTAGAGGACATCGGGGGCCTTCGGGTCCTTGGTCCCGGTGCTCGCGAGCAGCAGGCGCTGCGCGCGGGCGCCGGCGTTGAGAACGCGCTTATAGCGGGGCGTGGCGATCAGATCGCAATATGCCTGGTATGTGCTCCGGGCGACGGCGATGCCGAGCCGATTGCTGAGCGCGTCCGGCACCTTGCCCGCGACCGCGACATCCCAGCGGCTGACGAACATCGACGCCACCGAGCCGACATCGGGCGGCAGACCCGCGGCGATGCGCCGCTCGATGCCGCGCAGGTATGCGTCGGCCGCCGCTACGTAATGTTCGCGCGAGAACAACAGCGTAACGTTGACCGGTACGCCGCAGTAAATGGCCTCCTCGATCGCGGGAAGTCCTTCGCGCGTGCCGGGAATCTTGATGAACAGATTGCGCCGGCCGGCGCGTGCATGCATGTCCCGGGCTTCCGCGAGCGTGGTGTTGCTGTCGTGGGCGAGCAAGGGCGAGACTTCGAGTGACACCCAGCCGTCGACGCCGCTCGAGCGCTCGTTGATCGGCCGGAACAGATCGGCGGCCTGCGTAAGGTCGTCGAGCGCCAATTCGAAAAAGAGCCTTTCGCCCGACTTCCCCTGCTTGAGCTTGGCTCGGATCGCCGCGTCGTATGCGGCGCTGTTCTTGATCGCCTGATCGAAGATAGTGGGATTGGAGGTGAGCCCCGTCACGGACAATTCCTCGATGTAACGCTTGAGGGTGCCGTTGGCGAGGAGGTCCCTGGTGATGTTGTCGAGCCACAGACTCTGGCCCAGATCGTGGAGTTTCTGTGTCGATTTCATCGCGCCGTCTCTCGAGGTTTCAGCCGAATTCATGCAGAACGGCAATCGTTGCCCGGAACCCGGGCTGCGCACGGATGTCGAACGCTCCAGCATGCAGGCGATTGGCGTCAGGATAGTCTAGCAGTATATAGTGGTTGACAGTGGCGTCACCGGGATAGTTCCGGCGAAGACGCCGTTCGCAATCATTTTGCAGCGGGCGCGATTGTGCTGGTGCAATTGACCTGCCGAAGGATCCTTGGTGACTGCAGAAGAAAAGCGGCTGGACGCCGTCCGGGCCGGCACGCAAGCGTGGCGCCGCTGGGGCCCGTACGTCAGCGAGCGGCAGTGGGGCACGGTGCGCGAAGACTACAGCGCGAATGGCGCCGCCTGGGAGGGCCTGTCCCACGACCAGGCACGCTCGCGCGCCTATCGCTGGGGGGAGGACGGCATTGCCGGCATATCGGACGATAGCCAGCGCCTGTGCTTTGCGCTGGCCTTGTGGAACGGTGCCGATCCGATCCTGAAGGAACGCATGTTCGGCCTGACCGGCAACGAGGGCAATCACGGCGAGGACGTCAAGGAGTACTACTTCTACCTTGACAACGTCCCAAGCCATGCGTACATGAAGTTCCTGTACAAGTATCCGCAGCGGGCCTACCCGTACGCGGATCTGGTGGCGGAGAACCGGCGGCGCGGCAGGACCGAGCCCGAGTACGAATTGCTCGACACCGGAATCTTCGACGAGGATCGCTACTTCGACGTGTTCGTCGAGTACGCGAAGTCCGCGCCCGAGGATATCCTGATCAGGATCAGCGCAATCAACCGCGGCCCGGCGGCCGCAAGCTTGCATTTGTTGCCGACCCTGTGGTTCAGGAACGACTGGTCGTGGCGCCCCGGCCGGCCGAAGCCTCGCATCGAGGTCGATAGCTCCGGGCGCAACAGCGTGGTCCTCAAGGCGACGCATCGCGAATTGGCGCCGCACTGGCTCGTGTGCGAGCCGCCGGAGGAGGTATTGTTCACCGAGAATGAATCGAACATGGAGCGCCTTTTCGGCGTTCCCAACGCGTCGCCGTTCGTCAAGGATGCGTTCAACGAATGCATCGTCCATGGCCGGCGCGAAGCGGTGAATCCCGAGCGCGTCGGCACCAAGGCAGCGCCGTGCTACATCCGGATTGTCGGTGCGGGCGAGACGACGACGATCCGACTGCGCCTCAGCAGCGCAAGCGATTCGAAGGCGCCGCTCGGCGATGAATTCGACGCCATGTTTGCGTTGCGCAAGCAGGAGGCGGATGCGTTCTACCAGCGCGTCACGCCCTTTGCGCTGCCCGAAGACATGCGCAAGGTCCAGCGCCAGGCGTTCGCCGGCATGCTCTGGAGCAAGCAGTACTACCACTACCTGGTGCATCGGTGGCTCGAAGGCGATCCCGCCTCGCCGCCGCCGCCGGAGGAGCGCAAACGCGGGCGCAACCATGAATGGTGGCATCTCGCCACGGGCGACGTGTTGTCGATGCCGGACAAGTGGGAGTACCCGTGGTTCGCCGCCTGGGACATGGCATTCCACGCCGTCGCATTCGCCATGATCGACCCGGATTTCGCCAAGGACCAGTTGTTGCTGCTGACGCGGGAATGGTACATGCACCCCAACGGCCAGATTCCCGCCTACGAATGGGCATTCGGCGATGTCAATCCACCGGTGCATGCATGGGCGGCGATCCGCGTCTACCAGATCGAGCAGAAAATGTACGGACGCAAGGACCGCGCGTTCCTGGAACGGATTTTCCAGAAGCTGCTGATCAATTTCACCTGGTGGGTCAACCGCAAGGACGCCCAGGGCAAAAATATTTTCGAGTGTGGATTTCTGGGCCTGGACAATATCAGCGCGTTCGATCGCACCTCCGGACTGCCCGGCGGCGGTCACCTCGAGCAGGCAGACGGTACCAGCTGGATGGCGATGTATTGCCTCAACCTGCTCAGCATCGCGCTGGAACTCGCCAAGGAGGACTCGGTATACGAGGATGTGGCGACCAAGTTTTTCGAGCATTTCGTTTATATCGGCGCGGCCATGAACCATGTCGGCGGCCGCGAAGGCGGCCTTTGGCACGAGGAGGAGGGCTACTACTTTTACGTCCTCAATCTCCCGGACGAACGCTGCTTCCCGGTAAAGGCGTATACGATCGGCGGCACGATTCCGGTCGCGGCCATAGCGATCGGCGAGCGCGACGCGCTAAGCGCATTCCCGGGCTTCAGCGAACGCTCACGCTGGTTCGCCCATTACCGGCCGGAGCTGCTGCAAGGTCTCGCCGATCTCAGCCACCACGGCATCGAGAACCGGACCCGTCTGGCGTTGGTCAACTCGCACAAGCTCCGCCGCATCCTCGAGCATGTATTGCGCGAGGACGGGATGCTGAGCCCGCACGGTGTGCGTTCGGTGTCGAAACAGCACGCCGCGGACCCGTTCGTCCTGCGGCTGGACGGGCAGCAGTTCGTGCTGGATTATGAGCCGGCAGAATCGACGACAGCGCAGTTAGGCGGCAATTCGAACTGGCGCGGCCCGGTGTGGTTTCCGCTGAATTTCCTGCTGATCGAGGCTTTGCAGAAACACCATTACTTCCTGGGCAACGACTTCAAGGTCGAGTTGCCGAGCGGGTCCGGGCACAAAGCGACGCTGTGGGAAGTAACGACCGATCTGTCGTACCGGCTAATCCGGATTTTCATCAAGGACGCGAGCGGCCGCCGTCCGATGTACGGCAACTGCGGGAAATTCCAGAGCGATCCGCATTGGCGTGACCTCATCCTGTTCCATGAGTACTTCAACGGCGACACCGGTGCGGGCCTCGGCGCGAGCCACCAGACCGGCTGGACCGGCGTGGTGGCGAAATTGATCCAGCAGTATGGTGAATACGCGCTCCAGGGCAAGCCGCCCAGTCTCGCCGACGCGGAAGGCGCGCAAGTAGGAACGGTCCTGCGATGAGCGTAGCGCCGCCGGACGCCGAATGGCTCGAAAGCGATGCCATGGGCGGCTACGCTTCGGGTACCGTAGCCGGTTACCGCAGCAGGCGCTACCACGCGCTGCTGCTCACGCCGCGGACTCCGCCGACTGAACGCGTCGTTCTGGTGAATGGTTTCGAGGCGTGGGTGGAATCGCCGCAGGGCGAATTTCCGCTCAGTACCCAGCACTATGCACCGGACGTCATCCACCCGCGCGGTCTCGACCTGCTCGTGGCGTTCACCCATGAACCCTGGCCAAGCTGGACCTTTCGTGGACCCGGTGGCATCGAAATCGTGCATGAATGCATCGTCGATCGCGTCGACGGCAGCGTGCTGCTCGCGTGGCGCCTTGCCCGGACCGGCGCCACCGCCCAGGCGCGGCTCCACGTGCGGCCGCTGTTGTCGGGCCGCGACTATCACGCACTGATGCGCGAGAATTCCGCATTCGATTTTTCCGCCTGGGTTGCCAACGGAAACGTGGCATGGCGGCCCTATGCGGCACTGCCCGCGATAACGGCGCTCAGCAACGGCGCCTACCGCCATGAGCCTGACTGGTATCGTAATTTCCTCTACCGCGAGGATGCCGCGCGCGGACTCGACCACATCGAGGATCTGGCGTCGCCCGGTACGTTCGCATTCGACCTGGCCCGTGGCGAAGCTGTGCTGGTGCTGCGCGCCGGCGACGGTGTCGCCGTCGATGCCGAGGCGCTGGCGCAGCGCGTGCGTGCGCTGGAAGCGGCGCGGCGCAAGGCGCTCGCGCCCCTGGCCCGCGCCGGAGAATCCTATATCGTCCGTCGCGGGCAGGGACACACGATACTTGCCGGATTCCCCTGGTTCACCGACTGGGGACGCGATACCTTCATCGCGATGCGCGGGCTGTGCATCGGGCGCGGGCGCCACGATATCGCGGCGTCCATTTTGCTCGCGTGGGCAAGCGCAGTGTCCGAAGGCATGCTGCCGAACCGCTTCCCCGATCATGGCGCGGCGCCCGAGTACAACTCGGTCGATGCGTCGCTGTGGTATGCGATCGCAGTGCACGAATTCCTCGAGGCCGCGCGTCCGCAGCCGCGCGTGCGCGAGGCGCTCCTGGACGCATGCCGGGGGATCCTCGACGGCTATGCGGCGGGCACGCGCTACGGCATCCGCATGGACGCAGACGGTCTCCTCGCCTGCGGCATGCCGGGCATGCAACTCACCTGGATGGACGCAAAGGTCGCCAACCGCGTGATAACGCCGCGTATCGGCAAGCCGGTGGAGGTGCAGGCGCTGTGGATCAACGCGCTGCGCTGCGTGGGTGGACGCCATGGCGCGATCGCGGACCGCGCGCAAACGGCATTCCGGGCCCGGTTCTGGAACGCTTCGGCCGGCTGCCTCTATGACGTCGTCGACGCCGATCACGAGCCCGGCCGCGTCGACGCGAGCGTGCGCCCCAATCAGATCCTCGCGGTCGGCGGCTTGCCGTATCCCATCGTCGATGGCGCGGCCGCGCGCGAGGTCGTATCGACCGCCGAGCGCGAGTTGTTGACGCCGATGGGGCTGCGCTCGCTCTCACCGCGGGATCCGGCGTACCGGGGACGGTACGAGGGCGGCGTGCCGCAGCGCGACAGCGCCTACCATCAGGGCACGGTGTGGCCATGGCTCATCGGGCCGTTCGTCGATGCCTGGCTGCGCGTCGAAGGCGACGACGTGGCGCACCGCGAAGAAGCGCGCCGACGCTTCCTCGGCCCGCTGCAAGCGCATCGCAACGCCGCAGGGCTCGGACATGTATGCGAGATCGCCGACGGCGATGCCCCGCACACACCGCGCGGTTGTCCGTTTCAGGCGTGGTCGCTGGGCGAATTGATGCGCGCGCTCGCGCGCACCGCGCCGCCGAAAATCATTGCTTGACGGATGCCGGGGAACATCCCCGTCACGATCAGCTTCGTGGGCGCGCCGAATTGAGACACGCCTATGGACTTTGAGACTGTGCCGCCTGTTCTTAATATTGGCTTAAGGCGTCGGCGATAAAGTTCTGCTGCAAATTGCGGCAATCCATGGCCAACCCGCCTGGTTCTATCACCGATACTCGGATTTCAGCATGCTCACATCGATCCTGGCAAAGTTCCGCGACTTGATCGAAGATGTCGCACCCACTCCCGCCACCCGAGCGCGGCGCGAAGCGCTCGCCCTGCAGGCAGCCTGCTGCGGCTTGTTGATGGAAGTCGCGCGGCTCGATTCGGTGGGCGCCGAGCGCAAACGCAAGGCGGTGTCGCAGGCGATGCGGGAAGAATTCGGCATCCCGAACGAAGAACTTGCGCCCATCATCACCAGCGCCGGACGGCCGGAGAACCGACTGACGTCTTACTACCAGCCGGTGGCCCTGATCAACCAGGGCTGTGCGCCCGAGCAGAAAGTGCGGCTTATCGAGCGGCTGTGGCGCGTGGCGATGGCCGACGGCAGCATTGACATGTATGAAGAGCAGCTGGTGCGCAAGCTTGCCGATCTGCTCTACATTTCGCACGCCGATTTCATACTGGCCAAGCACCGGGTGCTAAGCGGCGCTGCTTAGCCCTGCGCCCATATGCCGGTTCGGCATGCTAATCGCAGGACGCCAGCCGGTGCGAACCGCGACCGCCCCGCGCTTCTAATCCGGCGCCGATGCGGAACCGGGTTTGGCGCGGACCGCGAGCCTGACGCCGGATTTAAGCATTCCCGCTTCGTCGCTGAGTATGTGGACCGCTTCGTCAAGAAACACGTCTTTGGCGCTTTTCTGCACTTTTTCAGTCGCCAGTTCTGTGGCGAGATTGCGTTCATCGACTTGCAGGCCATCATCCCGAAGCGCACTGTCCTTCCGCAGCGCGGGTTTCTTGCCGGCCGGATCCTTGTGGGTACCCTTGTCGGCATCCCGCTGTGATTCGCGCGCCCTCAGGCGGGCCTCTTGGGCGTCCCGCTCCTTGCGCCGTTCGGTTTCGTTCAGCGATACCAGGTTCTTCTTGCGCTGAAGTTTGATTTCGGCAATGTCCTGTTCCAGGTACTGGAAGTCCTTGTCCTTTTTCACGCGCGCCGCATGCAGCGCCGACAGGACGGGTAGCACAGTCTTCAGGTCGCCGACGGGCGAATAGTTTGCCGCCTTGATCTGCGTCCAGGGGAACGCGTTGTCGTAGCTGGATTCGCCAAAACTCGCCGTATCGGAAACGGCAGGGAAAAGAATATCCGGCTTCACGCCGCGCAATTGCGTAGTGCCTCCATTGATGCGGAAAAACTGTGCGACGGTAATTCTCAGTTCGCCGAATTGCGGTTTGCTGTTCTTGGCGATGCGATCGAGATCGATCACGCTTTGCACGGTGCCTTTGCCAAAACTCGGTTCACCGATAATCAGGCCGCGGCCATAATCCTGAATGGCGGCGGCAAAGATCTCCGACGCCGAAGCGGAACCCCGGTTAATCAGGACTGCAAGCGGACCGTCCCAGGCGACGCCGGCATGTGTATCGCTGTCCACAGAAATCTCACCGCTTGCATTGCGCTGTTGCACCACCGGCCCCTTGCCAATAAACAGGCCGGTGAGATCAATTGCTTCCGCGAGCGAACCACCGCCGTCGTTGCGCAAGTCGATCAGTACGCCGTCGACTTTTTTCTTCTCCAAGCCGTCCAGCAGGCGGGCCACATCGCGGGCCGCGCTTTTATAATCTTTGACTCCTTTCTCTCTGGCTGCAAAATCCTCATAGAAAGAGGGAAGGGATATCACGCCGATGCGGCGAGTGGTGTTCCCGTCCACGATGGAGTGGACCGATGCTTTGGCGGCCTCCTCCTCCAGATCGATCGTTTTCCGGACGAGAGAAACCAGTTTGTGTTTGCCGTCGGGCCCGGCGTTTGCCGGGAGCACGTCGAGCACGACGACCGAGTCCGGTGCGCCGCGAATCAGCGCAACGGCGTCGTCCAGACGCCAGCCCAGGAGGTCCGTCATGACACCGCCTTTGCCCTGGGCGACGCCGACGATGCGGTCCCCGACGTTCAACTGGCCCGAGAGACGCGCGGGTCCTCCCGGTACCAGTTCTCTGATCGTGACGTAGTCATCCAGCTGCGTCAGCACCGCGCCTATCCCGACCAGGGAGAGTTTCATCGAAATGTCGAAATCCTCCGCTTGCCGCGGCCCCAGGTAGTTGGTGTGGGGGTCGATGGCCATGGTGTAGGCGTTCATGTATATCTGGAAGGCGTCCGCGCTTTTTACCCGGTCGATGCGCTTGAGGAAATTGTCATAGCGTTCGTCGAGTATTTGGACGATGCTCTTGTCGTCCTTTCCGGCGAGCTTGAGCCGCAGCCAGTCGTTCTTGACCCGCTTGCGCCACAGCTCGCGCATCTGCGCGTCCGTTTGGGGCCATGGCGCCTTTTCCCGCGCAATTTGGTAGCTTTCGACCTTGTGGAAATCGAAGCCCTTTTTGAGCAGGGTACGTGCGTATGCAAAACGCTCGGCGGCGCGCTTCTCGTAAAGATTGAAAATGGCGAATGGAACGCTAAGGTCTTCCTTCAGGATCGCGTCGCCAAGCGTGGTCCGATATCCGGAAAGACGGTCAATGTCGGCTTGGACGAAGAAGAGTTTCTCGGGATCGAGGGATTTCAGATATCGGTCGAATATCTTCTCCGACAGGGCGTCGTCCAGCGGCATCCCCTTGTATTGGTAACGGGCCAGCACTTCAGCCGACAGGTATGCCGCCTCGGCCTCCTGCGGTAGCGGCTTCAACTCTGGCGGAAACTGCGTTCCCGAGTCGAGCGTTGCGCCTTGCGCGGCCGTCGCCAAGGCAATGACTATCCACAACCACTTACCCTTCATTCGTGCTCCGGTTCAATGCGCCAGATCGCGCCGCCGGTAGTGTATAGGAAGCAAGCCCGATATTGGCGTCGTGTTGTTTTTTTTTCCCGGGGGCCGGGATTGCCTTTCGCCGGGTGGCGGGGCTGGCAAAGCGCTTCAGGCATCGGGATAGCGCACCCCTCAAGGCACCCTGAAACGCCTCGGGTGCGCCGCAGGCTTAGGGATAGAGGGCTCCCAAACCATCGTCCTTGGGCATGTTTTCACTGCGCTGCGCTTGCAGGCCGGGACCGATCGCATCCCAAAGCGCGCTGCCGTCCCAAGACAACGCGCCCGTACCGTACAGAATTCGGTCCAGCGCGCTGACTTCCCTCCCGCCCGCTTCAAGCCGAGCGGCGAGCGCGCCCAGACCGCGAGGGGGGTCGGCGGGCCACTCGGCCCGCGCCAGGTCCAGCAAAGCATCTGCCGCGGCGTTACTATCGTTGCCGGCGCATGCTTGCTGCAGTGCCCGCATGGCGGCTTTGCGCTCCGGCACCGATAGCGCGGGCGCGGCAGCCGGAGCGGATTTCAACCCCGGGCGACGCCAACGCCGGAAGGCGACGAGCGACAGCACCGCCATCGCCAGCAATGCCGCGCCGCTTGCGAACCACGCCCGGTGCTGCTGCAGGCGTTCGGTCAATGATGTGCCTTGCGGCGGCTGCGCGGCGGCCACTGGCGTCGCGGCCGGCGTCGCCCGCGGCGGGGCGCTGGCGGGTGCCGGTGGAACTGCGTTCGACTGTCCCGCGGCGGCGCCGGGCTCAACTTTGAATTCCCGTGCCGGCAGTACAGCGCGGCTTTGCGCATTGCTGAGCGTATTCCACCACGCCAGCTCGACCGGCGGAATGTCGAGCGTGCCTGGCGCGGTCGGGATGTAAGTCACACTCTGCTTACTGATGCCGTAGATGACATTGCCGTCCGTTCGGCTTTGGTTGCCGGACGCTTCCGGATACACCCGCGCATTAGCCGGACGGGCAAACGACAGCGACGGAATCTGCGACGCCGCGAGCCCCTTGGCGTTGATGGTGATCGTCCGGGTCACGGGTTCGCCGACCTTGAATCGCGGCGGGTTGTCGTCCCAACTGTCGTGCAAAGTGACCTGCTCGGCCGGTAACCAGCTGCCATGTACCCCTGCCGGAAGCGGCTGGACCTCGAGCGCGATCTCCTGGCTGCGGATGTCCACCGGCTGCGCCGTCGCACCAAGTGCCATGCCGGAACCAAAGCTGCCCCTGAAGAAGGGGTCGTTGGCGAAAGGCGTGCCGCGCAGCAGGCGTTCCATCGGGTCATCCGCCTGATCTGCGTTGCCCTGGCTGTCCGAGGCAACCAGCATGGTGCCGCGAAAGCTTGCCGGGGGAATGTGCAGGGTGCCGCTTCTTTCGGGCGCAATCGCGTAGTGGCGCTCGATCACCTTGTATTCGTGCCCGTTGCGTATCGCCGTGTAGCGATTTTCCTGTCCCAGCTGTTCGACGATTGCATTTTCCGGGTCCGGCGCCGCAAGGTCGCCGGACTGCACGGTGTCGTCGTAGTAGAGCCGAACCGTGTAGGGAATCTGCTGCTGGACGTAGACCGGCTTGTCCGCCGCGGGCGCCTCGACTTCGAGGAACACATGCGCCGATGTCTGTTTCGTCTGTTGTGGCGAGACTTTGGTGACATTGAGTTCGATGGCGGAGGTGTGTTCGCTCCCGACCGCGATGGGCGGAATGTCGATGGTGCCGGTATGGAGCGGTTGCAGTTGTATCAGCCAACTCGTGCTATCCGAACGGCTGCCGTTGACGATGCTCGTCTCGCTGTTGGTGCTGGTGCCGAGCACCTCGAAATCCTTGCGCAACGGGGTCACGTCGGGTCGGTCCTGGGATTGCGCCTGATCGCTTTCGATGGTAAGCGTCAGCGTATCCCCCTCCGACACGGTCTGGCGATCGATGTGGGCGCGCAAAGCAGCCCAACCCGGACTGGAGGTGCACAACACGTAAAGTCCGAACGTCGCTGCTGCGAGCGCGGGTGCGTATCGCATCCCGCCTGATGCTGGATTGCGTGCCCGTTTCACCATGAGCTGCTCCGCCTGAGCGTGCCGTGATTACTCGGCATCGGCATGTTGTGCCCGCTGCCGGTATTGGTAAAGAAACTTGCGCCGCAGCAGGCCCCCCGGGTCATCGGGAATGCGCCGCAGCCATTGCTCCGCGGCCATCCGCTCTTCGCGGTCGAGCGGCTGCGCTCGGTCTGCCAAGTCACCCTGCGGTTGCCGTCGGGCATTCTCTGTCGCTTGCATTTGGCCCGCGGCGTTCGCTTCCGGCGCGGCGCTAGACGACTGGCCGGCGTCTGTTTTCGCCGTACCCGCCCGCTGTTCGGCCAGCTTTTTGGCCGCCTCGGCAAACTGGTTTCCCGGTTTTGCTTGCTGCTCCGCCGCCGCGGTCGCCGGCGATTGCTGCGCGCTTGCCTTGGCGGAAGCCGCGTCCTGGCTCGAACTATTTTTTCCATTGTCATCGGCCGGCTGGCCTTTCTGCGCGCCGGCATCGGACTTGTTCGGGTTCGCCGCTCCCTGTGCCTGTCCCGGGGAGGCGCCGCTCTGGCCGCTGTTGCCATCTTTGGAGGTTTGGTCACCGGCCTTGCTCTGTTGCGAATTCTGTCCGGTGCGATCGCTCCGGCTTTGATCGTTCTGCGATTGCTTGCCTTGCGAATTGGAGCTCTGCTGCTGCGCCTGTTGTTGCTTCAGCAGCGCCTCTACCGCCGCCTTGTTTGCCCGTGCATCCTCGTTTCCGGAATTTTCCTTGATCGATTTGTCGTAGGCCGCAATGGCGTCTTGGTACCGGCCCAGCTTGGCGAGCGCGTTGCCGCGGTTATAGTCGGCGTCGGCACCGGTCGAGCGGGAAAAATTGTCCAGTGCCAGTTGATAGTTGCCGCGCTTGTACTCGGCACTCCCGCGTCGATCGGCATCGGTGGCGAGTGCCGCAGCCTTGGCATAGTCGCCCGCGGCAAGCGCCTGCGCCGCCTGCTGATCCGGTCTCTGCCAAAGATCGGCCCAGCTCGAAGCCATGGCCGGTTGCGGCGGCGAGACCAGGCCAAGCAACAGAACCAGGCCCAGCAGCCAGTTGCGCCGGAATGCCAGCGCCCCCAGCGGCAGTAGCAACACCGCCAAAAGCGGTCCTTGTTCTTTCCACCCCGGTGCCGTCGCATTCGCCTGCATCGTGGTTTTCGCGTCCAAACGCTGATCGAGCAGCGTACTCAATGCGTGGCCGCTGTCGCTTATCGGCCGGTATTCGCCGCCGCCGGCGCGCGCCACCGCTTGCAGCGCCGCCGCATCAAATCGTGCCTTCAGGATATTGCCGGCCGCATCACGCACCAATTCGCCTTGTGCGTTGGTCAGCGGCGTGCCGTCTTCACTGCCTACGCCGAGCACGGAGACCCGGTAGCCTTCATGCCTCCGGCGCGCGGCGGCGCGCTCGCTCGCCGCGATTTTGCCCGCTTCGACGCCGTCGGCGAGCAGCAACACCTGGCCGCTGGACGCGCCGGCCTGGCTCAGCAACTTACCTGCCCTGAGCAGGCCGAGATCGGCACGGCTGCCCTGCGTCGGCATGATTCCAGGATCCACAGCCGGAAGCAGTTCGCGTATGGTGTTCACGTCGCGCGTGAGCGGCGACACGGTGAAGGCGTCGCCGGCGTACACCACCAGGCCCGTCTGACCTTCGCCGCTATGCGCCAGCACGTCCTCGATCTTGTAGCGGGCACGCACCAGGCGCGATGGCTTCAGATCGCTCGCATACATCGATCGCGACAGATCGAGCACGACCACTCTCGCCGCCGTCGTCTGATAGACCGGCTGCGGCTTTCGCTCCCAGGTCGGATCGGCCAGCGCCAATGCGGCAATGACCCAGCCGGCGGCGAGCAAGTACAAGGCCGTGCGGTTTGCCTGCCGCGCCCGACCGACCAGCAGCAACGGCAGCAAGCGGGCGTCGACGATACGACGCCAGGGGTTGTCGCCGTCGCCGGGCCGATACACGCGCCAGGCCAGCAGCGACAGCGGTATCAGGGCAAGCAGCCACAGCGGCTGGATGAAGTGAAAATTCTCAAGCATGCCGAACCTCGGCGAGGCGAATCCGCGGCAGCCATCCTCCGGCCGAAAGCGCAATCAGCACGCTCAGCAGCAGCGCGGCGGCAAGCGGCCACGCATACAGCTCTTCGACCGGCCGCCAACTCTGCTGGTCCTTGGACACCGGCTCGATCTTGTCGAGCAAGGCATAGATCTTGGTCAAGGCCGCGACATCCGTGGCGCGGAAATAGCGGCCGCCCGTCTTCTGCGCAATCGCCCTGAGCGCGTCTTCATCGAGGTCGCTGTGAACGACCTGCGGCATGCCGAACGGTCCTGGGACCACCATCTCATCGGCGCCGACGCCGATGGTATAAATGCGCACGCCTTCCTGCGCGGCGAGGTCGGCCGCCTTCAGCGGATCGATGTTGCCGGCGTTGCTGGCACCGTCGGTGAGCAGGATCAGCACGCGGTTCTTGATCGGCTCGTCGCGCAGCCGCTTGATCGCCAGACCGATGGCGTCGCCGATCGCAGTCTGCGTTCCGGCGAGCCCGATCTGCGCCTCATCCAGCAGAGTACGCACGGTGTCGCGGTCCAGGGTCAACGGCACCTGCACGTAAGCCTCGTCGCCGAACAGAATCAGCCCGATTCGATCTCCCGCGCGATGCTCGATGAAATCACCCGCGACCTGCTTGACCGCGGCCAGCCGCGACACGGCGTGGCCACCGCTGCGCATGTCGGGTGTCTGCATGGAGCCGGACAGGTCCACCGCCAGCATGATGCTGCGCCCGGTCACAGGCAGATGCACCGTTTTACCCACATTCTGCGGACGCGCCGCAGCCACCACCAGCAGCAGCCAGGCGAGCGCCGCAGCGGCCAGACGCATGCGCGGGGCTTGGCTTGGGCTGCTTGCCAGCGTCGCGCGCAGCGCATCGACGTAAGGGAAACGCAGCGCCGGCGGCGCCGTCTCGGTCGCGGCCGGCAGCAGCAGCGCGAGCAGCGGCAGCGGCAATGCCGCCAGCATCCAGGGCCATGCGAGTACGATGTTCACCTCAGGCTCCCGCGTTTCTTGCGACCCATTCGCGCAACAACGCGACCAGGCGTGCGGCGTCCAGGTCGGAGGGCAAAGACCGCTGATAGGGAGCGGTGGCCAGCACTCGGCCCGGCCCTTGCGTGAATTGGCCGTTGCCCCCGGATTCATCGATAAAACGCAACCATGCGTTGCCGGTCAGCGCGGCCACGTGCCGACGCGGAAACCGCATCAGCGCGAGCCGGCGCAGCAGCACGGACATGTACGCAAGTGCGTCCGGTGTGCGCTCGCGCGCAAGTTGGTGCTCGAGGCTTGCGAGTGCGGACAGCACGCGCTGGCGCTGACGGCGGATGCGATATCGGCGCAAGGCGGCCAGCGTCCCCCACACCAGCAGCGCAAGCAGTATCGCGGCTAGCAGCCACCAGCCCGGCGCCGGCGGCCAGAATGCGGGCGCACCCGGAAGGTGGATGTCGCGCAATTGCAGAGCCGGCTGCGGATTCGGGTTCATGCCGCGAGTCTGGTGGTGCGTGGGCGCATGGCGCCTGCCGCGAAATATTTATGCAATGCGGCGGCAATGTCGTCCACAGTGAAAATGCGCAGCAGCGGAATCGCGCAGCGGCGCATGGTGGCTGCGACCGTTCGATGATGACGGCTGAAAAAGTCCTCGTATGCGCGCTGCGCGCTCGCCGAGCGGGTATCGAGGATGCCCGGCGTGCCGCCGGACGTGACCCCGTAGCGAGCGGCAAGCGGCGCCGCCTCCTCCAGCGGATCGACGATCTGGATCGCCACCACGTCGCTATGCTGGCGCAGGCGCAGCAAGTGATCGCCGCTATGCTCGTCGATATCATAGTAGTCCCCGAGCAGCACGATCAGGCTCCCGGGTCGGCTGACGCGGCGCAAGCGGCTCAGCGCCGCATTCAGTCCGCCGGAGTGCGCTGGTGCGTTCAAGCCAGCGCGCGGGTCGGTGTGCTCGACCAGCTGGCGGATGAGTCGCAGCACGCCATTTTTTCCGCTGCGCGGCTGCAGGTCGTGATGTCCGCCATTGAACAGCATGCCGCCGATACGATCGCCGTGAGCCGCCGCCGCCCACGCAATCAGAGCCGCAGCGGGCGTCGCGACGACCGATTTCAGCATGCCGCGGCTGCCGAAGAACATGCCGGGATTGAGGTCGAGGAACAGGACGACGGGGCGTTCGCGTTCCTCCTGATAGAGTTTGATGTGCGGCGCGCCGGCGCGGGCGGTGACGCGCCAGTCCATGCTGCGAACGTCGTCACCCGCCTGATAGGCGCGCGATTCCTGGTAGTCCATGCCGCGGCCGCGAAACCGCGACAAATGGTTGCCCGCCAGTCTCGAACCTGCGGTACGCGCATGCGTGAGGTCGATCTTGCCGGCGTGCCGTTGCAGTCCGATCAAATCTTCGATCGTGGCCCTAGTCCCCGGATTCAACGCCGCATCCGCGGTCGGCGCCGCCGCCGTCAGTACGGCGGTGTTGGGACGGAACCAGCGGCGCAATCCGGTCATTTCAGCCCACCGGAACCAGCCGCAGAAGGTCGCCGATGACGGTGTCGGAAGTTATGCCCTCCGCTTCCGCTTCGAAGGAGACGAGTATGCGATGGCGCAGAACGTCGTAGGCCACCGCCTGGACGTCTTCCGGCGACACGTAATCCTTGCCCTGCAGCCAGGCATAGGCGCGCGCGCAAAGGTCGAGGGCGATGGTGGCGCGCGGGCTGGCGCCGAAGCTGATGCGGCGCGCAAGCGCCGCGTCGTAGCGGGAGGGGTCGCGGCTCGCCAACACCAGCTGCACGATATACTCCTCCACCGATTCGCCCATGTGCAGCGCCAGCACCTCCTTTCGTGCCGCGAAGATCTGCGGCGTGGTGACCTGCAGCGGCGGCGCCGCGGGCGCGCCGAAAGCCTGCGTCGCCCGTTGACGCGCCAGCTTCAGAATGACGTGCTCCGCATTCGCATCCGGATAGCCGATGCGAACATAGAGAAGGAAGCGGTCGAGCTGTGCCTCGGGCAGCGGATAGGTGCCTTCATGCTCTATCGGATTTTGCGTCGCCATCACCATGAACGGCCGCGGCAGCGGATAGGTATGGCGTCCTACCGTGATCTGGTGCTCGCCCATTGCTTCGAGCAAAGCGGATTGCACCTTGGCCGGTGCGCGGTTGATCTCGTCGGCAAGTATCAGATTGTGAAACAGGGGGCCGGGCTGAAACTGAAACTCGCCCGTTTCTGGACGATAGACGTCGGTGCCGGTGAGATCGCCCGGCAACAGGTCGGGCGTAAACTGAAGGCGACGAAAATCGCCCTGCAGCGCTGCGGCCAATTCCTTGATCGCCGTCGTTTTGGCAAGGCCAGGTGCGCCTTCCACCAGCAAATGGCCGTCCGCGAGCAATGCGATCAACAGGCTCTCGACCAGATGCGCCTGGCCGATGATTCTTGCCTGCAGATGCTGGCGCAGGTTCCTGAAGGCCAGATGGTTCGCGCCTACCGACAGGTCTTCCGCTGCATTTGCTGTCCGCATGTTCATAAATTGACTCCGTAGCAGTTTATTTTTCCAACATACGCATTGGCGTAGATAGCAGAAATTTGTGTGGCCGCCGTTCGGAAAGTTCCGTTGGCCGCGTACGCCGCAGGTTCAGCCCCGGGGGTAAGACGAGCTGACTGCACGCCCGGGATTAGGCGTGACCAGACTTAAACAGAACTTAAGAGTTTGCAACAAAACGAGGGGATAGCTCCCGTGGTGCCGCCCTAAGTCAGACGCAACAAAATGACTTTTGTTGCGGTCTTTAAGAAAGCGCCGGCGCGCAGGCGGGCAGTCCGCGCATCCGGGGGAATGCCTGCCCGGCTCAGAGGCCGAGATAGGCCTTGCGGATCTCGGGCAGCGACTCGAGCTCGGCGGGGGCGCCCTCGGTGAACACGCGCCCCTCGGCGATCACGTAGGCGTAGTCGCTGAGCGCGAAGGCGAGATGCACGTTCTGTTCGACCAGCAGGATGGTCAGCCCGTCGTCCTTCAAGGTCTTGAGCGTCGAGAAAATCTGTTGCACCACCAGCGGGGCGAGACCGAGCGAGAGCTCGTCTATGATCAGCAGGTCCGGGTCGGACATCAGGCCGCGCGCGATGGCGAGCATCTGCTGCTCGCCGCCGGAGAAGGTGCCCGCGCTCTGGCGGCGGCGCTCATTGAGGCGCGGAAACAGCTCGTAGACGCGCTCCAGACGACTGGCGTAGCTGCGCGTGCCGTGTCTGGCGTAGGCGCCCATCTCCAGATTTTCCTCGACCGACATATCGGGGAAGAGTTGCCGTCCCTCGGGCACCAGAACCAGCCCGCGGTTGGCGAGGCGGTGAGGCGACAGGCCGGTGACATCTTCTCCCTGTAGCCGGACGCGGCCGCCCCAGGAGCGCACGCCCCCAATGACGGTGCGCAGGGTGGTGGTTTTGCCTGCGCCGTTGGCGCCGATGATGGTGGTAAGCTTGCCCGCCTCCGCCTGCAGAGAGATGTTCCAGAGCACCTGTACTTCGCCATATCCCGAATTGACCTTTTCGATCTGCAGTAGCGGTGGCATCAGTTTCTTGCCCCAAGTTTTTCAGCAATGTCGGGATCGCCCAGGTAGGCTTCAATGACCTGGGGATCGCGCGCTACCTCTTCCGGGCAGCCTTCCGCCAGCTTCTGGCCGTTACTCAGCACGACAATGCGGTTTGAGAGGCTCATGATGGCCTGCATGAGGTGTTCAATCATAAAGACTGACGTACCGCTGTCGCGGATGTCGCGCACGATGCCGATCATGTAGCTGACTTCGGTGGGATTCAGTCCGGCCAGCACTTCATCCAGCAGCAGAAGCTTGGGGCGCGCCGCCAGAGCGCGGGCAACTTCCAGGCGCTTCTTGCCGGCGATGGTGAGGGAACGCGCCAAAGTGTCAGCCCGGGGCGCCAGGCCGACGCGCTCCAGCACCTCGAGGGCGACCTTGCGTGCCTGGCGCAAAGGCAGGTAGTCGCGGCCAAAACAGGCGCCGACGGTGACGTTCTCCAGTACGGTCATGTCCTGCAGAGGCTTTACGATCTGGTGCGTGCGCGCCAACCCGAGGTGGACCACTTCATTGGGCGGATGTTTGGTGATGTCTTTGCCGGCAAAGTTGATGGTCCCCTTGTCCGGCTTGTAGACGCCGTTGACCACGTTGAACAGGGTTGTCTTGCCGGCGCCGTTGGGGCCGATCAAGCCCAGGATTTCGCCTTCGCCAATACTGAAGCTGACGTCGGAGACGGCCTGCAGGCCGCCGAAGCGCTTGGTCACGCCATTGACTTCCAGCAATGCACTCATTCCAGCACCTTGCGGGTGCGCGGCACCAGGCGATAAAGCCATCCGACGAAGCCATCGGGCGCAAACAGCACCACCAGCAGCAACAGTCCTCCGGCAATCACCAGTTGAAAGTTGGAGAGCTTGGGGGTAGTCAACAGCGAGGAGCGCAGCTTTTCGTATAAGCCTCCGCCCAGCGCCGCGCCGACCACGGTACCTTTGCCGCCGAGCATCAGCATCACGATTCCTTCAAGAGAAAGCATGAATTCAAAAGCTGAGGAAGGATCGATCATGCCGTTCTTGTAGAACATCAAGGCGCCGGCCACCGCGGGCAAAAACGCCGAGACGCTGTAGATGACGGCCTTGAACATCGTAGTGTTCACTCCCAGCACCACTGCGGCGTCTTCATCCTCGCGGATGGCAAACAAGCCCAGGCCGAATTTCGAGGTCTTGATGGCCAGACTCAGAAGCATGGACAACGCCATGACGCCAATCACGAGGAAATAGGTGAGCCAGAGAGCGTGACGCGCGCCGCCCAGACGCTGGTAGGCGTCAAAATCAATATACATGCCGGTGGAGCGGCCCCAGGGATCGAAATTCTCAACGAAGGACTGAACCGCCAGCAGGACACCTATAGTCGCCAGAGCAAAGTAAGCCCCACGCAGGCGAAGAATGCCCAAGCCTAAGGCGAGGGCAAAGAAGCTGACGGTGACCCCGGCGACGACCGCAGCCCAAATCAGGTTCCAATGGCGGACGGTGACCAGATACAGGCCGACGTAGCCGCCCAGTCCGTAAAAGACAATGTGGCCGAAGTTCACATAGCCGGTATAGCCGATCATCAGGTTGAGGTTGCTGGCCAGAATGATGGCGATGGCGACCAGCACCAGGTCTTCGCGCAGAGCGACCCGGTTGCCGGTAACCGGGAGCCAGATCATCAGTGCGGCGAACACCAGGGTCAGCCAGAAGACGGGACGGCGGAGAATCATGCCGTGGCCCTCGCAAAGATGCCCTTGGGGAAGGCGACAAGAACGACCACAAACAGGC
>DAIDTN010000186.1 GCA_027457185.1 Burkholderiales bacterium
CCATCAGGCGCGAATAACCCGCTACGTCCGCCGCGAGGATTGCCGCTAATCGCTGTTTGAGGTCAATGCTGGTCACCGGTGTCGGCCCTCCCCAGGCCGGGTCGTTAATGAATAGTACCGCAACCGGGTTGCCAGGCGAAATCACCGCCCCGATGACCGCCTGGTCAGGGGTCTAAACCCGCCGCTCGGAGACACAATTTCGTTGGTGTCTGGAGGGCTGCAATTGGGCCGGTTGCCTAAATACATCCTGCCGGCGTTAGCGACCGTTCCCGCTGCACAGCCGACTTACAATCCAAGAAATCGAGCGATCGCGTTTCGGTGACCGCTTCCGGGTGACTATGCACAGTGAGCGGCCGGTTTGGAGAAGATTTCCGAGTGGCTCTTCATGGCCGACAGGGCAAGTTCGCCGTCGTAACGCGAACGACCGTTCTCGCTGCACAACTGCTGTTCAGGCAAGATAATTTGATCGCGCCGAAGCGTCTGCTAACGGGTAACTACACAAGATTAAGGGCCGCTTTGGGGAAACATCACCAAGGTCCGGTCATGGCCGATCTGGAGACAGTCAGCATATCTGGTTCAAAGCGGTTGCATTCATTGATGCATCGCACCGGACGAGATCAACCACATAGTACGGATACCCGAATAATGCTATTTGATGCGTCTCTTGATGTCGCCTCAACCGCAGATCATGCTGTCGCTTTACACTGAGGCATCACCGCATTGCATAGACGCCGGCCTTACCCAATTCTTCGTGCATCGTGTCCGGGGCCAGGTCCAGGCCGCCGGGCCACGCCACAGCGCCCTCATCGACGAACACCTGATTGAATAACGACAATTCGCGCAATGGCGCGAATACGCCGCAATCGCGCGCCAGGAGGCGTGCCATATCGACCAATCCCTGAGTGCCGTCGGCAAATTTCACTTCCAGTCTGTAGTCAGCGAGCGGCCGTACATACTTTACGTGCCAAGGCGCGGCGCTAGCTATTCCAACGGAACGATCGGGTTGGGTGTTTTCATCTGCTCGCATAATTTCCAGTCCTCCATCAATTCATCGCGATGCGCTATTCCCCATTCCTTTACCAATACGGTCGCGCCCCGAGGAAGTCTTCCATTGATGATTTCGACCGTTTCGATACTGATTTGCGCCTCAAACTCGCCATACTTCGCGTGAAAGTGTGGCGGCGGGTGTTCATCCCAATACATCCTGATGATGATTCCGTAAAACGTGCTCAACGTCGGCATTTCCGGTCCCTTCGGATCAGTCTAGCCCAGCTTGCGTGCGAGTGCAATTTGACCGAATCGACGGACCGCATGCCCACCGCTTTAATGATCGGCCGCGAACGATCCAGGGCCGACTGCAAAGCGGAGCGCGACTCATGGCACAATCGGGGGCGATTGACGATTCGCAATTTGCCGGGTCGAACTGATGTAGGGAAAAGTCCGTGATTTTCGTCCACACCCTGTATTGCGTCCAAAGTGCCCGCGTGCCGCCCTGGTCAGTCGGTGCGCGATGAACCATCCCGAACCGCGCGCGCACCGCCGCGCGCGGGTGCTGAGGGTCGTGGCGCCGACGCTGTGGAGCATGGCCGGCGTGGTCACGCGCCACCTGGAATTCGCCGGGCGCTGGGAGGTGACGTTCTGGCGCAGCCTGTTCGCCGCGCTGTTCGTGCTCGCCGCGATGCTGGTCACGCGCGGCCGCGGCGCCTGGGCCGCGTTGCGCGCGTCCGGCGGCTATGGCCTGCTGTCGGGCGCGATGTGGGCCATCATGATGATCGCGTTCATGCTCGCGCTGATGACCACCACCACCGCGAACACCCTGATCGTCAACAGCATCACGCCGCTGGTCACGGCGCTGCTCGCGCGCGCGCTGCTGCGCGAGCCGATCGCGCCGCGCACCTGGGCCGCGATCGCGCTCGCCATCGCCGGCATGCTGTGGATGTTCGGCTCGGATTTTGCCGGCGGCGAGCCGCGCCACGTCACCGGCATGCTGATCGCGCTGGCCGTGCCGCTGGCCGCCGCGGTGAACCTGGTGACGCTCAAGCACGCGGGCCGTTCGCTCGACCTGGTCCCCGCGGTGCTGCTGGGGAGCGTGTTCTCCGCGGTCCTCACCCTGCCCTTCGCCCTGCCCTTGCACGCCAACGCGCACGACCTCCTGCTGCTGGCCATGCTCGGCTGCCTGCAACTCGGCCTGCCCTGCATGCTGATGGTGCGTGCGAGCCCGCACCTGTCGGCGCCGGAGATGGCGCTGCTGGCGATGATCGAAGTGCTGCTCGGACCGCTGTGGGTCTGGCTGGGCGCGGGCGAAACGCCGACTGCAGCCACCCTGGCCGGCGGCGCCCTGGTGATCGCCGCGCTGCTCCTGAACGAACTCGCCGCGTTCGGCGTGCGCCTGCGCGCGCGGCGCCCGTCGTAAGTTCTTGCGGTAAAATCACTCATGCAAAATATTCCAATGAATTACCTCAGCCGGCATGCACGCGGGATCATCCTTGCCTTATGCGCCGGTTTCGCGGTTTTCGGCGCTGCACCCGCCCGCGCCCAGGATTACCCCTCGCGGCCGATCCACATCATCGTGCCATTCTCGATCGGCGGCGCGGTGGACAGGCCGGCGCGGGTGATCGCGCAGGAGCTTTCCAAGCGCCTGGGGCAGCCGGTGATCATCGAGAACAAACCTGGCGCGGGCGCCACCATCGGCAGCGAGGTGGTGGCCAAGTCCCCGCCCGACGGCTACACCCTGCTGATGGCTTCGCAGACCAACGCCATCAGCGCCTCGCTGTACTCGAAACTCGCATTCAGGCCGATCGACGATTTCGCCCCGATCTCTCTGATCGGCCGCGAGCCGGGCGTGCTGGTGGTTAATCCGTCCCTGCCGGTCAAGACAGTGCAGGAACTGATCGCCTACGCGAAACAGCGGCCCGGCAAACTCGACTATGCCTCCTCCGGCAACGGCAGCGGCCAGCACTTGATGGCGGCGATGTTCACCTCGATGGCTGGCATCAGCATTAATCATGTGCCGTATCGCGGCAGCGCCCAGGCGACCACCGATCTGCTCAGTGGACAGGTGATGGTGTCCATCCCCGGCCTAGCCGGCATGCTGGGACACATCAGGGCGGGCAAACTGCGCGCGCTGGCGGTGACCGGCGTGCACCGCTCGCCGCAGCTGCCGGAAGTGCCGACGCTGGCCGAGTCCGGCCTGAAAGGCTATTCGGCCTACGTCTGGATGGGCCTGCTTGCGCCCAGGGGAACGCCGGCAGCCATCATCGAGAGGCTGCACCGCGAACTGGTGGCGGTGCTGGCGTTGCAGGATGTGAAGCAATACATGAACAACGCGTCCATCGAAACAGTCGGATCGTCCCCCGCCGAATTTGGCGCCTACTTCCGCGAGGAGAAGGAGCGCTGGGCAAAAATCATCAAAGAGACCGGCGCCCGCGTCGATTGAGCGGATGGCAAACGGCTATAAGGAAAAGAAAATGACTGCAGTCGACGCTGCTCATACGGGTCAGGTCACCGGCGCCGAACACTGGACCCACAAGGGCGGGGTGCGCCTGTTTCTCTGGGAAAAATTCCTTGGCACGCCCGCGGGCAAGCCGGCGGTGCTGGTCGTGCACGGCTCGTCGATGGCGTCGCAGCCCACCTTCGATTTGACGGTACCGGGGCGGCCCGAGTCATCGGTGATGGACTGGTTCGCGCGGCGCGGGTTCGTCTGCTGGTGCGTGGACATGGAAGGCTATGGCCGCTCCGACAAGAAGCGCGATATCACTTGCGACATCGCCAACGGCGCCGACGACCTGGCGGCCGCCACCGACTACATCATCAAGACGCGCGGCGTCGAACAGTTCCTGACCTATGGCATCTCCTCCGGCGCCTTGCGCGCGGCGCTGTTCGCGCAGCGTCATCCCGGGCGCGTCGCGCGCCTCGCGCTCGATGCCTTCGTCTGGACCGGCGCAGGCAGCCCCACCCTGGCGCAGCGGCGCAAGAAGCTGCCCGAATTCCTCAGGGCGAAGCGCCGGCCCATCGACCGCGCCTTCGTCCATTCGATCTTCGAGCGCGATCATCCGGACTGCGCGGAGCCGCAGGTCGTCGACGCCTTCGCCGACGCCATCCTCGCGCTCGACGATTCCATGCCCAACGGCACCTACATCGACATGTGCTCGAAGCTGCCGGTCGTCGATCCGGCGAAAATCACCATGCCCACCGTGGTGCTGCGCGGCCAGTTCGACGGCATTGCGGGCATGGACGATTTGATCGAATTCTTCAAGCGCCTGCCCAACCCGGACAAACAGTTCACCGTCATGCCCGGCATTTCGCACGCGAGTTTCCAGCAGAAAAACTATTTGCTGGTCTATGACATTCTGCACGCGTTTTTTTCGCGGCGGGCGCCGGCGTACGCCCCGGAGCCGATCCACCTGGGCTCATGAATAATCGGGTTCAAGGAGATCCGCGCTGCCTCGGCCGGAAATGCGGCGCCTTCTGCCCGATCGGCTCACCCGGGCTTGCGCAGCAGGTCGACCCGGACCTGTTGCGTGAGGCTCGCCCCGTCCGGGCCGAGGTAGGTATCGAATAGCCGCTCGACGGCATTGCTCTGCTCGTCCGTCACGTTGCGCACGCTATGCGTGCTTTCGAGGTGCTTCTCGGCGAACTCCGCGAAATTGCGGTATTGCAGTCGCGTGAGGAAAAAAGTCTCGGTGATGAATTCCAATAGACTTTCGTCCACGGCCCGACAAACCGCGTCGAACGCGGCACTGCGCACCAATTCCTCGTCGTTGTAGATTCGGGTCAGTTCATTCAATGCGCCGGCAAACACCGGCTCCGAGATATAGGCATGGCCGCCGGGCCGCAAGACGCGGTGGATTTCGCGCAAAGCGGTATCCATTTGATCGAGAGGCACGTGATGCAGCGACCGGAACATCATCACCACATCGACGCTCGCGTCGGTAAGCGGGATCGATTCGGCGCCGAAATCGGCAAAGTTGACGTTCGCTAGCGGTGCAGCCCCGAGATTCTTCGCATGCTGGATCCGGTCCACCTCGGCAGCGACGATCTGCGCGCTTGGGTGCGCTCGGGCGATGTTGCGCGTGTGGTCGGCCTTGCCGCAGCCCAGCTCAAGAACCTTTGCACCATCGAGCTTTAGCAGCGATTCGTAGACTTCGGCTTCCTTGCAAATGCGGGTGACATTCGGATCGATGAGTTGCATGCGTGCCATGGAAGTTTGCACCGTTGGTCTCCTGGATTTTCAGAATTGCGATCGGGCAATCCGCGGGCGGGCGCTCGTGGTACAGAGCCGTTCCGGCACAAGCCAGGCCGCCGCGAACTCGGTTCACCACGAACTCCGTTCGCGCACGGCCTCCGCACCCTTCGCGTCAGAGCGCGATTATTCGCGTGTCGCCCGGCTTCATTACCGTTACGTCTATACCCGGAGCGATTTGTGCCAGCGCGCGGCGGAACTCGTCACCGGCCTCGATGCCAAGCACAAAGGGGTTGTGGGCGTAATGCACCGGGATCGCGTGCGAGACGCCCATCCACTTGCAGGCGCGAGCGGCGCTTTTCGGTCCCATCGTGAAGGGGCCGCCCCCTACGCACACGATCGCGAGATTGGGTTGGTAACGCTCGCCGAGCAGCTTCATGTCGCCGAAGAGGTCGGTGTCGCCACTCAGGTAGACACGCATGCCGCCGATATCCAGCATGAAGCCCGCGGCGGGAAACCCGGAAAGGTTCGAGTGGACGGCCGGCACCAGATGTGCGGTCATGGCGCCGTACTTCGAAAATCCGCCGAAGTTCATTCCGGCGCCGCCATTGACCACCACCTTTGCCGGGTCGAGCCCAGCTTTCTTGAAGTCGGGGACGAGCCCCTTGCGCATGAGGTCGCTCTGGCCGGTCGTCATGACCGGCAGGCCGGCGTCGACCAGCCCTTTCAGCATCTCGAAATAATCGCCAATGTGATCGCCGTGGTCGTGCGTGAGCAGCACGAACACCGCCTCCGGCTTCTTGCTCGCGACGTATCGAACGAAGCCTGCCTTGGTTGCGTATTCGGGTGGTTTCGGTACGGAGAATCGGCTCCAGCCCGCGTTGTTCCAGATCCAGGCATCGCAGTAGGCGATCTGCTTGTAATCCGGCGTGGCAAGTTCGACGACGCCTCCGCCGAGCCAACGTACGGAGATTCTTCCTCCGGCAAGACGCGCGCTGCCGCCGCTTGCCCAAGTTTGTGCCGTCGTGGCGCACCCGCCCAGAGCCAGAACACCGCCGAGAGCCAGCATCCCGCGCAAAACTGTGCGCCGCCCGGGATTTGCCGTCCGAGTCTCGGCCCGCACTCCTTCTGTACCGTCTGCTTCTTTCATTTGTTACCTCCTCTGTGAGCATCGGACCGGTCATATTATCAGCGCATAAGATGCACGCATAGCGAAGCCCTGTAAGCCGGCCTTGCGTGCCGGCTGCAGTAAATATCAAGCAAGAAAAGGGAGCGTCATCGTAAGCAAGATCGTTGTCGTGGCTTTTGTCGATGACCTTCGGCACTACCGCTGCAATTGCCCGGCAGGGCCGGACTGTCACGCTGTTGCTCGAGCGTTCGACTGCGGTTGCGGGGACTCTGCTCAAGTACCCCGCCGGGACACCAAAACTCATTGGTCGGCGCCGTTCCTTCGGACGCAGCGGCGGTGTACCATGTCGCGCAGAACAAGCACTCTGGCGATGGGCAAGGCGGCATGATGACTAGACTCGGCACGCTCGAAGCCACACGCCGCACGCGCCCTTGAACCGTTCGACCCT